>CAZADN010000018.1:0-18662 GCA_964483895.1 uncultured Legionellaceae bacterium | reverse complement strand
TATCGGTTTCTTTTTTTATTGATTGTAATAACTCGGCATTAGTATGTAACTCTTGCGCTATTTCATAAAAGTTCTTACGACCCTTTCTATCAAGACCCAATCCCCATATAGAATGGTAACTAAGTCTTGATAGATATTTAGGGCTTAATGCCAAGCATCGTTCTTTCATTCTTTATTATCCATAATGTTAAATGCGATTATTTGATTCGCTTTCTAAGCAATTAGAGCTATTATCTCCAGGCAACTTAGATCTGCCAAATGTGGTAAAAGAGTGTTGACTAACTCTTGTTGCCCCAGTATCTTTTTCTTCTATATTATTTAATTGAGAAGTTTTATAAACATCTAATTGCCTTTTTAACTCTTTAATCTGATCATCTTTAGTTTCTATTTCTAACCATTGCTTTTGTAGAATTTCATTTACGCTACTTAGCTCTTGCCTTAATCCAAACAATTCTTGTTTTGATGCAGATGCTTCTTGTTTTGAGGTAACGGCTTCTTGTTTTGATTTCGCTAATTCTTTCTCTAACTCACTAATCTTATTTTTATCTTTTTCACGCATTGAAATATGCTCATCTACTGCTGCCAAAACAGCATTTTTTATCTCAGGTATTTTATAAGAATCAATGACTACATCATAACTATCTCCATTTTTTGTAACTTCTAAAGCTGAATTAGGTGCTGGTAAAGTAAATTGAAAAAAATTATTGTCTGCAAATGCTTTTGTGATGTTTCTATATAAACGCTCTTCTATCATTGTCTTTTCCAATTTTGAAATATCATTATATAAAGTCTCTTTATCATACATCATCACAAAACACGCATTAACTTTTTTATATAAGCTTACTAATAAATTAGCCTTAGGCTTACTAATGCGATAATGAGCTGATAATACCAAAAGATAATATTTTATTATTCGATCATGTTTTAATAAGAAGTTATCATAAATATATTTATGCATCTCTGTATGGAACTGTTTTGGCCTTTTCAATAATGGACTAGTTGTTAATAACAATAACTCTCGATTCACTATAATTGGTGCTCCAAGTAGTATAGAAATTGACTCGAACATAGAGAAATTAGACCTTTTAACCTTGATACAAGTTTCTGATATTCCTTTATTGAAATTTGTCATGCTAGTAATATCATCTTTTTTGTCTTGATATTCGGTAATTGCGAGATTCTTTTTATGAGTTTTATTAACATAAATACTACTGTTTGGTAATTCTAATGCATTATAATGCAGTGCTTGACGAACCAAACCAACCGTGCATTTTAAATTTTTGTCTTTTTCATTTATGTGAATTGGAAAAAACATTTGTTTATTTTCTGCATCTTCTCGTACATCTAAAATGCATAAATGAACATGAAAACATAACGCTACAGCATCAATAATAAGACCTTCCGCCCATGTTCCAGGTAAACTCATCTTATCAAGATATTGCTCTGGTGTTTGATTTTCACACGTAAAATTATCAAATAAACTCTTATAGTTAATTAAATACTTAACTCCTTCTTCTCGAATAATCTGATGCGTCAATTTTTCATCATTTTGACGATTCAACTCAAAAGCAACAGCTCTAAAAAAGCAATTACCATCACCATCAACCAAATGCATCCTACCTGGAAGATGTAAGTGATTACCCCAAAGAGGAAGTGTATTTACCACCGAAGTTCTATCATTATTCTCCATGCTACGCGCTTTTTCATCAGAACTTCTAAATATTCTTAATGATGGCCTTGTAGCAAAAAAAGATGGTTTTCTTTGTGGCTCAGTTTCTACTTGGGGTAATCTACTTTCTTTAGGTGGAAAAGTTACAACGGTAGATAACTCTTGATTAGAAAACTCTTCTTTTGTTTGTTCAAACTCGAGATCATCTAATGCATTTTTAATAATAATGTAATTACTTGAGTTACTTTTGTTTTTAAATTTCATAAAATCTAAAATATCTTTATACAAATCTTTTTTTATTTTCTTTGTTTCTTTTTTTATCTGTGGCAATGTATGTGAATGTGCTCTGATAGAGTCAATTTGGTTTTTAATATGCGTTAATACTTTTTCTATGGCAGGCTTGTACTTTAAGTCAACATGATTTGTAAGCAAATTAAAACACTTGTCTTTTTTATGATTAGTGCCATGCTTCCTAGCATAATCATTTAAATCATTAAAATACTTTTCCCAAAATGATTGAAAAATTTCAGAATAATCTCCGATTACATCTATAATGCTTAACAACAACTCCTCTAAAACCACCTTCCCAACGCGATCACCATAAATCCATACTTCGCCAAAAACACTCGCAACAGTCGCCGCACGAACCATATTTTGACGAATAAAATATATAAGTGATATTGAACGTGATAATTGCCTGATTTGCTGCAAATAATTTACCGCCTGTATTTCTAACTCTTGACGTTTGCTTGTTTTAGATTCATCAGATGCATCATCTGAAAGATGATTTAAAATAAAGTCCCAATGCCCCCAATCCTTAGATAAAGGATCGCGTAAACTACCCTCAAGATTAAAATTTTCATCAGAAGGAATCTCATTTTCCAAATGATGCTGTATTGATGCAAAAGTAATTTTTTTATTGGATTCAAACGTTGAATCCTGAATTCCAGCTAACTGCAATGTCTTTTCAAGCCATACGCCAATGCGCTTATTTTTTTGTGCAATAACTTTAACATCTGATGGATAGGGTGATAAAAATTGTTCAACTATTAGGTATGATTGATTAGCACCATTAATCAATAAATGCAAAACATGAAATGATAATGCTGATAACTCTGATAATTGGTCGCTCAGAGTATTAATTAATACGTTAAAGCGAATAATAGATGATTTTTGTATCAAATACATTCTATATGATTCGAGTTGCTCTGTTAATCTTTGAATTAAATCCAAAAAATTTGCTCTATTAGAATCTAAAAAATTATACTTGGCAATTTTAGGAGATAATTTTTTACAATAATCAATTCTTGTTTTTAAAATTTCTTGAATACCGCCTATGGAACTAATAGAACTTAAAGCATCAGGTGGTTGCTTACTCTCCTCCCCTTCACTTTTTTTTAAAGTACTTTTATTCAAATCATGCAGAATATGCCCTTTATCTTGTTGATCAAGCTCAGGAACTACTTCTTTAAACCAAGTTAACATTTCAAGAACAAACATTAATTCAATACCGTCACCCCTAATAGAACCTACCCACCGATTTTGCATGGATTGAATGTAGCGTACTAACAATGATAATATACCTGCACGAGCCAGATACATCCCTGATTTTTTTGCAATTAACTTGTCTATACATGATTGCGTTTTATTAATTTCAGCAGAATAATTAAATGCAAATGTTGGCCTATTATCTGAAGATAATTTCCAAAACGATGGAATATCATATTGATCGCCAAAAGAATTACTATAAACTTCAACCAAATCTCGATATCTCTCTAAATCATTTTTAGATAATGCTGATGTTTCCAACCACCATTTATATAACATTCCAGTAGCCACTTCCCCAGCTTTATTTAAAACAACTCTGGCGGCACCTTCTGAAAATAACAGAATACTTCTATTTATAACATTCATGTTGTTATTGCTAATAAATCTATCAATTTGATTTGCGTTCATAATAATTTCCTTTTTGTTGGACATAATACTTTATAAGAGGCTTAATGTACAATAAATTTACCAATAAAGAATATAAGAGTTGCGATGCCTTCTTTGTAAGATATTTCTCTTTTTTGCTAAGGAAATATCTTACATGGATATTAAGTTGGCATTGCATGCGCTCAAAAAATGAAGCTGAAATACGAGTTAATATGTTATACGATTACCTAAAAATTAGGATTTATTACGGAAGCTTATTGAAATATTTCCATATAGACATTTTTAATAAAAGCGTTTAGTTTACCTAGAACATCTGTAGATTATTATACTTTTCAATAGAAGCTCTCTGTAAACACTCAAAATCCTCCTGACTAAAATTCAAAATTTTCGCCGACATACTTTTGGTTAAAGTATTAATCTGAATAATAAGCTGCTGACAATGTTTCTCGATATCTGTAGTTTTATTATTTTCTTCATCTAAATGATACATGCCTATTTGTATTAATTTATTAATTACATTTGATAAAGAATTATTTTGCTTATCTGATAATAGTATTATCCGATTATATATATTATTCGTTAGGGTAATAGTTAGTCTTGGCATAGATTTCTCCTTATTTTTCCAATTCTTTGCTTGGTTGAGTTTTTACTAATCCTAAATCCATTATTTGATTATGACTTTTTATATCTTGGTTTGAAATAATATCTAAAGCAGCTTGTTTTTCATCTTTATTGTTGATAATTGATTTTGTTAACTGATCTTTATCATCCGTAACTAAAGTCATACCATGTATTGCGCGGGATATTTGTACGTAAAAATTTTTGATTGTGCTGCCGAATTTATTATATGACTCCATAAGTCCTATAGCGTAATCTGCGTCTTTGCCTTGTACTTTATAGTTGGTTAATACATATCCATAATCTAGATGTTTTAGTGCATTATTATTCTTATCAAGGATTAACTTTTCGCCAGTATTTGTTTTAAAAATTAAATTGTTTTTGCTAATTTCTTGTAATTGCAAAGTATCACCATTACGAATACCAAGAGCTTTGCTATTCCTTAACCAAATTAGTTTATCTCCTACTTGCAGCTCAATTAAATCTTTTTTATATACTTCAATTACTCTTTCAAATGCCGCTGTGTGGGTTTTATATTGTGGTAACAGTTTTAATGGAAATGTTATGGTTTTGCCTTTTTCATTAATGATTGGTAATAAATTGTTTTTACGATGTTTGGGTAAAATGGTGCCAACAGTATAATAGTTTCCATGTTTAATTAAATGACTTTTGTAACTTTGATTAAATCTAATCACATCATCTTTTTGATAGTAAGAGACAAAGCGTTGCTGAATTGCTTCGAATGGTTTGGCTTTTAATATTATTTGCTGATATTTTTCGCCTTGTAACGAATGTTCTTGTTTTAATCCTTCCCTAATTAGGTCAGTTATAGCACTTCTATCTTTATTTGTTGGTGCAAAAATAAGGGTTTTATTTCGCGCGTCTTGTGATTTTTCTAACCAAGAGTTGACAATCCAATTTATCCGCTCCTCATGAGTTGGTAATTCTTTTATATCTAGTTTTTCAATTGCTTCTTTAATATTGCCTTTTGTAACCGATATTACAGCATCTTTTAATTCAGTATTTTTTTGCCGAACTATTTCATGCATGGTTGCGGTTTTAATGCCATGTTCTTGGATTAAACCAAATATTCTGCCATTATTTACACTTGGTAATTGTGCTTTATCGCCAACTAATATAAGTCTTGATTGAGTGCGTTCGATATGTTTAATAAGAGCATGGCCTTGTGGAGATGATAGCATTGACGCTTCATCAGCTATATAAATTGTTTTTTCTAAAGAGCCTGATTTTGCATTTTTTAATTCTTGATAAATTATTGGAAAAACGTCTGATTTTATATTACCTTTTGTTTGCATCTCATTAACAGCTGAGCTTGAAACTGCGATACCACGTAAATTATAACCTTTATCTTTTATTAATATGCTAGCTTCCTTTAACATAGTAGTTTTAGCAACGCCTGCGTATCCTTGAATTGCTAAGAAACGATCTTTTGAGGTTAGTAAGACTCGCATTGCCTCTTTTTGTGAGACTGTTAATGGATATTCTAATGCTTTTGCTCGCTCATTTTGATATTTTAAAACCTCTTTTCGAATTGCAATTGGCAAACAAATATCTTTATTATTTTCAATGCGCTCGATAGTTTCAACTTCTAATGTTAAAAGCCATGGGGTTGTTAATAATGCTTGTCCAGTATCATCGCAAATCGCTTGATAAAGATTTTTAGCTGATATCTCACCTTCTATAACATCTAATATTTCTTGGTGTTGAATAGCTTTATCATATATTAAACTATGCCTTAAACTCTCAGCGATTAATGCTCTTTTACTAAATACTGACTCTTTTTGGCTTAATGCTTCAACTGCAACTTTTACACAAACTTCCGCTTTATTTAAAGCATCTATTTCTGGTTTATCAAATAATAAGAGCATTTTTTGTTTGATTTTGTGCAGCAATTTATTATCAGAACTAAATTCGGATTTATTGTTTATAAATTCTTTAGCATCAAAACCCAACTCTTGAGCTCGCTTTTGCCAATTATCCTGTAGCACTTTTAAATCATGCTCTTCTTTGCCATTTCTTGTTATAAGAGTCGCATGCGCGGCACTTTTTGCACCTGACCAGCCCTTCTCATTCATCAAATTTTCTATATCTGCACGCCTTTTAGAAAATTCTTTTAAAACCTCTTCAGGCACACCTTCTATTTCGAATAAACCATTACCAGTTAATCGTAATTTAAATCCAGCTTCTTTTAAGTTATTTGCTAAATGTTGTCTATATGATAATCCGCAGTAATGTGCGTTATTTTGAATTTGCTCAATGACTCCGCGTTTACGCGAAGTATCGCTTGCAAGAGATTTTGCTTTACCATCTAGAAAAGTCATATTCATCGTTACACAATGAGTATGCAAGGCAGGATCGTTAGCTCGTGAGCTTGGTTGTCTAAAGCTTGCTATAACTAAATTATCAGTTTTTACAAATCTAATATCATCATTTTGCCATACTCTCGTTTCAGCAAATTCTTTTTCTATTTGGCTTATAGCAAACTTAACTGCATCATCATGAAATTTTATTAAATCAGGAGCAACATCAAGACCAACTAAAACAGATACGCTTTTTGGTGCTGAAAAAGTCATATCAAAACCAGGACGATGATCACCTTGTGGATTTTGAAGTTTTTGACCATTGGGCAAGATACCTTGTAGTAAATTTAAAAATGTATTTTCATCAATTTTTTCAGGTAAATTTAAATACCTTAAACCATTACCAAGCCAGGCAATTGAAGTTGCATCGCTCTTATAATAATCAAGTGTCTGCATGTAATAATCACAAGCACTTTTAGCTGATGATATTGGCTTAATACTTAACATAGTTGTTAGTCCATATACTCATATACCCAGTCTTTAAAAATCTGTTTATCGTTAATAACCAATTTTGACTTTATATCGCGCTCTTTAAAGCCATCAATATTAATTATGCGTTTATTAAATGTAAGAGTTAATTTGGTAATTGGATATTTGCCTGGTAGCCGTAAAAAACATGTTAAATTAGGAAGCTCTAAAATTTCTGGATAAGATACTATTGGTCGCGTTAGGCGATGAGAACTATTTGATACTCCATCTCTTATGTGCTTTGCACCATAAGAATATTGCTCTTTTGATTCATCAATATCTTCTTCGCCTAATTCACGTGATACAATTCTTGCCATATCACTGCTTGGGCTTCTGAAGAAAAATCTTGTGTTTAGTAAATCAAATATTTCTTGCGCGCCGCTTTTTCCGTATACTTTTTCGAGTTGGGCGAAGTTTTGCATGCCTAATAAAAAGCATCCACCGAATTTGCGGGATTCTGCGATTGTTTCACTTAGAAGTGGTAGTTTATGTAAACTTGGAAGTTCGTCACAAATAAACCAAATCCGTCTTTTTGAGTTTGGTTCAAGGCTTAATATGGTTAAAGATGCCATGGATAACCACATGGAAATTAGTGGTTTTAATGATTTATGCTGCTCGCCGTTTGAGGAAATAAATAGCCATCCTTGGTGTTTATCGTTTAATAAATAATCTCTTATGGAAAATTTATTGCCTTCCAAGTCAGATAATAATTCTAGTGATTTTAGGTAAGTTGTAATTACTGCGCGAATTGAGCTTGCGGTTTTTTCTGATTTTGTTGTTATTAGTTGTGACGCTTTGGTATCTTTTAGATATTCCTCTAAATCAGGTTTTAACAAAATTTCAATTAATTTTGTTAAAGTACGATTTTCATCTTTGCGCATTTTAGATGCTGCTTCTACAAACACTAGTCTTGCTGCATTAACCCAAAATGGATCTGCGTCATTTTCTATTGGAAATAAATTTTCTGCGATATTTTCTAAATCTGAGTCTTTTGGTGCTTCACTCCATAAATCCCAATTTGATGTGCGTACGTCAAATGGGTTTAATATTACATCTTTATTCTCAAAATAATAATGCTGGATAAAGGTACATCCTTTGTCATAGATAATTGCTCTATCTCCACGTTTTTTAATTGCATCTAAAATCTTCATGATAAGTTGGCTTTTACCAGTTCCAACTGTGCCGTGAACTAAAATATGTTGAACTTCACTATCTTTAATCATTGGAAAGCTATCTATTTTTATATCGGAAGCCATTTTTTGTTTTATGATTGCTTTTTGAAGCTCTTTAGCCTCTTGAAAGCTACTTCCTCGAATTAATTTATTTGCTGCTTGAGCCTTGCCTTTATTAAAAAAATACCAAGAAATTAGCACTGCAAATACTGATGTGAGTTTTAAAGATAGTATTAAATATCTGGTGATTTGATTTATGTAAAACTGCGGTGCCTTTATATGCAATTTAAATATTTGCGCTATTTCAAAATACAAAACTTTAATTAAATCATCTTTTGGTATGTTAATTAAAATTAAAGTGGCACTTATAAATATAAAGACTAATAAATACACAATTAATAACGCTTTATTTATTTGATAAAGCATGCGCAAATTATGAAAAGATATTTGTCCGCCACGTGTAAAATGATGTCTTTTCATTTATTATCTCTTTCAAATTTAGATAATATTTTCTCTTTTTCAAAATCGATAAATTCTCGGCCTAATTTTTCTAAAGTTTTAATAGAATCAATATTGCCTGGACTTGCGAACAACCTATCACGCTCATTAATCCCAACTTTTGATGCAACAAAATTTGGAAATACTTGATTCATATCAGCACTGATTTGCGCACTTTCTGAGTTAACATAATTTTCAGCCATACTAATTCTATGTGCTTTGGATTTTGCGATTTCAAGATTATGAGATTTGGTTTCAGCGTATCGCAAATCTTCTGCAATTTGCCGTGATAAACTTGAGCCTTCAGATTTACTTTCATCAAAATGATGAGATTTGGTAAAGTTTTTAACTTGGTTTAGTGCTTGACTAAAATCTTCTACTTCTCTTTTTGATATACCATGACTTACTTCATCAGTATTGCGGTCTTGCTCTGAAGATGCGCGTTCATGTCGTGCATTAATACCACCTGAAACAAGACCTAAACTAAGCCCGGCATTTAAATTACCGCCAACACTACTTAATTTTGATAACGCCTCGTCATGACTAATATTTAAGCGTTTCGCAACATCACTTGCAATACTGGTAATCGTTGCGATATTTTGACTATATTGGTTTGACTCACTTTCTGATATGCCTTGCCCAAAACGTAAATCTTCAGATTTTACCTTGGATAATTGGATAGCGTGACTTGCAAAATGAGATAAAGACTCATTTAAACCACTGCTCTCATTTTCTATAACTTGTTTTGTTTCATCTAATGATTTACTTAAAGAATGAGATAATGCATCAGTATTATGAATCGCGATCGCACTTCTGGAAATAGCACTTGATGCATCAAAGATAGTATCACCTTGTGGTGTTTTAGTTTTAATAACTCCCGAAGGACTCTGCTCTGAATGCATGCCATGTAAATTTGTCCAATTACTATCATGCTTATTTGCCCCAAATGTATTAGCACTTGTGTTGTAAAAGCTTGTTTGCCCAAAACTAAAACTCGCACTTGCTGCGTCATGTGCAGTACTCATCGCTGAACCTTGTAAATGCGCTGTCATGCTTGTTGCTAATTGGTTAAAAGCATCACTTAAACTTGATACAAGACCTTTTGCAAGAAACGGAATCATAAGCATTAGATAGCCTGCAACTCCTGATAAGTCTGCGTGTAGCTCGTTAATTTTATCTAGATTAATTAAATTTATTCCGCCATACTCACCTGATTTTGATGCGCCATATATGGTCATTGCGGAATTTAGAATTGCAAATAATACTGGCCAAAATTGTAATGATACAAAAAATTGGAGATAGCCTCTAAATATTGCTAAACCTTGTGGTAAAGTAATTAATGCAATTATTATTGGAAATATTCCAAACAAAAGTACTGTAAGTAAAGTATGTAAAATCGGTAAAAACCAAGTTGCTTTTTGTCCTGCAATTGCCCATGACCAACGGTGTTGAATTTGTGATTTACTAACTTGGTTATTTATAACCCCAGCTGTATTATCAGTAAAAGCTTGATAGTCTCTTATCCCATCGCCAATTGCATTTATCATCATTGATTGTAAAAATATATTGGCAGACGTGTCTGTCATGTGTTGGTAGTAGTCAAAACTACTTGTTAGATGCATATCAAAAAGCTTTTCATAATTACTTTTGTTATGCCCAAATAAATTAATGCCAAAAAAGTTATAGGCTTTTTTGATTTCGATATTTAGCTTTTTATGAAGAATTTGCGCCGCATTTTGACAAGAAGTAATTTCATGATTTATTTTAGTCATGCGAAGTGGTGAGGCGTTCCTGCTTATTAAATCCCAAATATTAAGAGACTCACTTAAATCATCAACACTATATTTATGATTAATCCGAATATCACCAACTACACAGTTTTTAAAATAATCATTCATCTCATGTTTAAGTTCAGGATTTATAATTCTAAAATCCTGCGCTGCTTGGATGATTTTAGAGCCAAATAAACTTCCGGTTTTGGTATAAGTTAAATCATCTGGCATTGATAAAAGTGCGTCGTAACTTTCAGCAAAACTAAGTCCAATAGTTGTAATAAGGCTTGCGGTTAATGCAAATACAACTGGCACATTTGCAACTGGAATTGCGCGTTGCGCGGCGATATCATAAATCTCAACTGTAGTTTTAGGAGTAATTGCAACTTGAATAACTAATATATAAGCAACCACCCATTTACCATAAATCATTGGGTCGCGCTTTTTTATATAGCCAACTGATGCCATGATTATGCCAATTAATGCAGTTAATTTTAAAAAACTTTCAAAAAAAGATTGCCCTACCATAACTGCTAGCGCATTTAAAAGTTGTTTATATAATTCTCCAAAGCCTAATACGTGAATTGTTATCACATTAAACCTCCAGATAAGCGCCTTTCATAGGTTTCAATGCTTTGGATTAGAGCGAGCTTTTCTTTTAGTTTTTGGGATGTCTTTGGAGTAAGTTTTGCGATTACTTTATTGGCATGTTCAATTCGTTTTTTAATATCGGCTAATAAATCATCGTTTAGTTCACTTGCAAAAATTGCATTTGATAAAGAAGATGTGAGGCTTTTTAAATAAATGGTTAGTAAATCACTTGCAATTAAAGTTGAGTAACTATCGATATCGGCTGTCGTTTGTCCTGTGCTATTTAAAACCATTAAAAACTTAAGAATTGGGATAGATGTCATTTCTAAAAAGCTTTTTTCCTCAAGTGATAATTTTGTATCACTTTTTAGTTTGTCATCAATTGAATTAATTACATCACGTGCTTTATCTGATAAAGATTTGGAAATTGAAGTAATAGCCAAATGCGGGTGTAAGCATTTTTGGGCTTCATCGCATTTCCAAATTTCAAATTTAGAGCTTTTTAAACCAAGTAATGCCTCGATTATTTCACCATTATCTATAATTGCAGATACGTTAGTGACTTTGTTATTAATAATAATTGTGCCAGTTAGGCTCATTATAAGCTCTGCTAATTCTTGATTTTCTTGAAAAAGACTAGATTTTTGCATTGCATCCCAGACTAGGTTTTTATTATAAAGAACTTGTTTTGGAGTATCTTTTGCGGCTTTATCCATAGTTTCTTGAAAACCATCACCAGCACACGCCATGCGCGCTTCAACATAATCATGTCCAAAACCTTCACGCCCCATACGTCGTTGGTCATTACAAATCTTTTGCTGACTTGCGACGGTTTTTGGCCAAATGCCGCCGACTAAATTTTGCGCCATCTCACATGAGTTAATGCTTGATTGATTAACTTTTTGAACTGTGGATTGAAGGAAATCGCGAACTTGCTTAAGCTCTGGCACTGTTGTTGCAAGCATGACATCAACTGCGTATGCCCCGCCATTAGTCATGATTTGCTTACCAAGATTAGTTAACTTATCACCACTTATATAACTTAAACTTCCGGTAAATAAATCAATACCAGCGCATCCCGCACGATAATCTGGTAAGTCTAAAGTTACAAGCTCATAACGTCTAACAGGAGCTCTTACATATAATGAGCCTGCGCCAAATAATCCTGATGCTTGCGATTCATAAGCTTGTACATTGGTTGTATTTGAAAAAAAGCCTGCGCTTTCCCAGAATTTATCTAAATCAGAGCCAATATCTGCAAATGCATTTATTGTAATAAACATTAATAGAATTATCTTTTTCATGAGGATTGTCCCTCATAATCTTGAATTGCCTTGGTTAAGTTTTGCATTCTTGTATTTAACTCTTCAAAATTTACCGCACCGTATATCGCTGGGTAAATTTTTAAGGTATCGGTATTCATGATAAAAAGAGCTGGTGTACTAATATTGTTATTTGCAAAAGCAGATATTATTAATTCTTTGGTTGGAATCCTGGCGTTTTTAAACTCAGGAATGACATTGTTATCTAATGTATAGGCATGGACGGTAGCCATGTTTTTATTCGCCCAGTCTTTTATAACTGGGTAACTTATCTTGCAATATGGACATGAACTTTTAAAAAAATATAAAAGCGCATGATTTTTAAAAAACTCAAATTTACTTTTAACTGTCTCTTGTGCTAGATTCTTTTGGTGTACAGTAAACTTACGGGCTTTAACACTTAAGCGCTCTGTTAATATATCTTGAGTTGTTAATCCAAAAGCAACTGGAGAGATTTCTTTGACTTTTGGATTAACTATTAAAATCGCAGGAAAATAACGAAGATTTAAGTGTTTGGCTTGCCCGTTATCTATTTTAGAATTTGGTAAAAGCTCTGATATCTTGCCATCTATGCTTATCGGTAACAATGTAAATTTATAACGCTCACAAAAATCTAATAATATTGGTATTTGTTGTCTATCAATTGGATTATTTCCTCTGTAAAAAAACATAAGTCCGGTTAATTTTGCCAAGCTTTTTATATTTTGAATTTTATTTTGATACTCGATTGAGTCTTGTAGTTTTGTGCCTAATTGAGAGGTTAGATGTGTTACAGAAAAATCGTATTCTGGATATTTAAGAAGTGTTAATTGATTAACTTTACCGTGTATCGTAGCTTCTCTAAGCCAATAATCTTGCATTGCAAGAAATATCCGCTCATCTTCAATTTTATGTGTGAAACGCACTTTATGTAGCGCCTCTAAAGTGTAAAATTTAAGTACTGCGTCTTTATCGGTAAAACTTAGTTTGTTGAATGGGACACCAGGTTTTTGTGCTGATTCTTTAGGTAAGTTATACCAAAGATAACCATGAGGTGTGGCATATGCTATTTGGTTTATGAAAATTAAAATGAGCAAACATCTAATCATACGCCTGCCTCTTATTTAAAATTTCAATATCAAAGCTATTTGGAAAATCTTTTTTATTAATTAAATCCATAACCAAAGGTTCAATATTTAAAGCCGCGAAATTTATACGCTGAACTTCTTCTACAGTAATGCCGCGACAATCAGGATGCTTCGCACTTCCAAAACCAACTCTTAATTGATTTTGCCGTCCTTCAACTTGCACAATTGCCGCAAGCTTGGTTGGAAATACGCAATATCCATAACGGGTTGTGCTAAAGCGTCTTGGTTTATAATTTCCAAGATATATCGCTCTATTTTCTTGTTTTGCTTGTTGTAAAGTTTGGAGTTCTTTGGGGCAATTAATTATCCCACTTAATGAACCTGAGTCAGTGCAACAATCCCTGGTGCCTAACATGTATTTTTCACATTCTTGATAATAGCCTTTGAATATTACGGAGTTTCCTGGTTGTGCTTGGATATTTGTTATTTCTTGCGCGGTTTCACTTATTACTCCAAGTCTTCCAATGCCTTCAGCAATATCTGCGCTAAGGTCACTTTGGCTATTATCACATTCACCAGATGCACATTTTATATCTTTAATATTATTGTTATTGGTTAAATCGCTCAATTTATCTTCATCAAGGTTTTGAGGAGCTTTTCTACGTTCTTTTTCTTCTTTAAGGAGAAATAGCGCCGTATCATCAGATATTGCGCGGCTTGGCGCATCATTTATATTTATCTCTTTTGGGTTAAAGTTTGGAATAGATGAAGCTGGATTAAAATTTTTTAGCATGTTAATTGCATCTTCACGTAAAGCGTTGGTATTTGCTAATGCAACATTACACAACATTAAAAATACAATTAACATGATTCTCATTTGCAGCTCCCTTTTTCTTTAATAAGATTAAGAGCATCAAAAATTGGCAAATTTCCATAAACCACGTCAAAGCAATTATTAATATCCGTAACTATTGCTGGCACTTGATTTATTTTATACTTTGAAAATTCAAATGGATCTATTTGCAGTGATAGATTTGGCACATCTTTAGTTAATTCCATTATTTTATTAATTGTTTTAGGCATGGAGTTTTCATAAAATCCATTAAGATAAGCGGGTATTTTTAAACGCTCACAATCTTTTAAAGTTTCAATCATAAGAGTATTAGGCATTGAAAAACTTACGAATACTTTTGTATTTGCGAACGTTATACATGGTATGAAAATCAATGTAATTAATGTTTTTTTAAATAAACACACAATTTCTCTTCCTCCAAACTAAAAATCCATATTGATTGGGCGTATGTGGTTTTATCTTATTAAACTCCCATAAAAGTGTTGAATGGCCTGATGGGTAACAATGATTACCATCTACAACTTGATTAACCATTGAATAGCGATAACGTGATTTTGGTAGTATTGATATGTGATGTTCTTTACATGGCGATGCGGCGTTTGTATCTAAAATTAAAGGTAAAGTTCTATGAAGTTTGTAGTTCATGCGTTCAGTTAATAAAAGTGCCGCTTGTACTGGTGATAATGGTGCATTTATATGACCTGTTAATGGATAATGACTTCCTTGTGAGCCTGCGCACCAAAAAAGGTTATCTATCGATTTATTTTGAATTGATGAAGATAAACTATCTGCCGCACAACTTGCGGCTGCTATGGGATTTCCAAATAATACTGCTTCAGGATTCAAAACAAAGCTCATCTCAGAATCATTCCAAGTTGGGTCGAGCTCACTTAAATATGCAATATCAAAACCACCGGTTTGTTTGCATCCTGCGCTTCCCATTAAATTAAGCCAAGAAATCAAAGGATATTTATACCAATGCACATGATAAAAAGCGCTTGTTCCACCAACCATTTGCCTGCCGCCTTGACGACTGGCTTTACCTAAAGGTATTTTCATGCCGCCAAGATTAACCATACAATATGGCGTATCAGTTACATCAACTAAATATGAAGGTTCAAAATAACCAATATTAAGCCCTACTCTTACGCCAATTGAACTTTCACATGTTCCGATAGGACTTACTGCATTTTCTGTATCAGAAAGATTTGAACCAACCACATGATTATTGCCTATTGATATTGGAAATAAACATCTCCAACATACATCTGTTATGGGATTTATAAAATGCCCAACACAAGGAGCCGCAATTATTTGTTTGGCAAATAACATCAAGAAAATAGCTATTTTATATTTCATCGCCATTCTCCGAAATTAGGATCTCGCGTATTTTTAATGAATCTTTAGATCTTGTGACAAAAGTTGGCACAAATTTAATACCAAGCTTATTTGTAATCCGGCCTTCTTGGTCAAAATAAATAGGACATAAAAGCTCATTTTCCGCATTATCAATCGCACCACCTGTTAATATAACTTTGGCATTTTTATAAGATTTAAGCATGCGCTTTGCCCAAAGCATTTGCGCTTTATCGTCTGCATTAAATAAAATCCAATGCGGCGCATATGAACTCATATTATCTAACGCATTTACTTTGGTACCTTTTGGCCATAAAACTTCACCGTTTGCACCCAATAAATCATTTTGCAAAACAATCACAGGCTTATAAAAATGGGTATTTGTGTGCTTTGCACGCTTTAATTCTAAAGGAGTTGGCCTATTTGCATGTTTAGATACTTGAGATTTCCATTCCTCTTGTATCTCATCTTGATTGGACTTAATAAACTTCATTAAACTTAACTCCGTAACAGGAAATATACTACCTACAACTCCAATGTTAACCGCATATGTAAAACTGCTGAATAAAAGTAAAATTATGAAACGCATGATTTATCTCCTTTTAAAACTTCAGATATAGCTTCATGCACGGTTTTACCTTGTGCAATCTTCTCTTCTATTGCCCCAAATTCATCACCACTAGATGAAAATAAAAGCTTTAAATAAGGGTCGGCGAAATAACGATGAAAACTATAGGTTTGACCAACTTCAAGCATTAAATTTGAAAAACCACTGCCAACTACATCACCAAAAGACTCAATCATCATTTGTTGGTATTTATTAAATCTATTAGGATATGCGCGAATGTATTCTTTGAAATTACCTTGCCGCATTATGATTTTGATGTCACTTGATGCGGCTATTGCTTGGCCTTGAATAGTTTTTTCTGTATCTAGTAAATATTGGGTAATTACTCCAAAACCACCGTTATATTTCCGTGCGGTTCGAAAACCTTGCTCGATAAAGTTGGCTGCGATTGGGTTAGTGCCTGATGTTAAAAAACGCCATGCTTCATCTATTATGCAGCGCTTTTTAAGACGTCTATCCGTGTTGTAAAATTGACCTTGGATTATTACTATCATTACAAACATTACAATTGTTAGTAAATCAGAGTCATGCTGAAAGCCGCTCATTTCAAAAACTATAAATTGTGAGTTATTAATAAATGGCGTTGCGCCATTAAAAAGATCGCCGTACACGCCATCTTTTCCGTATTTTTTAAGTAAGATTACTAAATCTTTTAAGCGCGTATCATCTGATATTTTTTGAAGCTCAGTAATTACATCATCAATTGAAGCTAATCTTCCTTTTTGCGTCCATACGCTAATTGCTGCATCTAATAAATATGATTTTTGCACATCACAAACTGGCACATGTGGACTTGCCATGATTGCTAACAAATCACGAATTTGAATAATTTCACTTTCTCCTTCAAAATCAAAAAGCGTGAATGGGTTTAAACTTATATTAGTAACATCTATATATGTGCCGCCTACTAACTCACATAAATGCTTATAAGAGTGACCTAAATCTATAACAAAAGTTATCTCACCAAGTGCAAGCCCACTTAAAATTTGAGCTTGCTGAAATACTGATTTACCAGCGCCTGATGAACCTATAGTTAAAAAATTAAAATTTGTAATTGGTAGGCTCTTATTATCAAATGTATCTAAATAAAATAATTGATTGCGATGGGTTGGTAATAGCAAGCCTTTATTTGAGCCTTTGGTATCTGCAATTATTGGTAAAGCATTAGCGATATTATAATTTGTCATGGTTTTTATAAGACCTAAAGACTCAAAATCTTTAAAAAATCCTTCGGTCATAAAAAATGGAAGACTTGCTAAATATCTTATCCACTGCGTACTTCTGGCCTGTGCAAGCTCAAAACCTAATTGCCTAAAGCTTCCTATGGTTTTTGCAACTACCTTTCTTTCATCTTCTGGCTTTACAAATAAAACTAAATTATAAAAAGTTGGCAGCAGACTTAAGTTGCCTTTAGCACCTTCTTCATAAATAAAATTCCAAGAAGCTCTTTCATCTTTGGCATTAGGATTTAGAAAGTTTTGGACTGCATTTGCATTGGAATTAAGAGATTTGGCGCGACTTTTTGAAAGTGTTTGCATTTTATCTTGGCTAACACTTCTGATTGTAAAACTTATTAAAAATGAACATGGGATACCATGTTCTGGATTTAGAAGATTGGCGTATAAATCTGGAGTTTGCCAAAGAGCTAGTTCTTTTGGCCATTTTTCAATTTGGCAATTTATTATTTTGGTTTTAAAAGGCGTGCCTTCTTTATCGCTTGCATTAATATCGATACTTAAATCATTAATGGCATAAGTACTATTGGTTAATATGGAAGGCTTATCAGTTTTATTTAAATTTGGGTTTATAAAAGAATTTATTAATTGCGTAAAATTATTTAAATCAACACGCGCGTGCAAAAATCCTGCAACTGATAATTCTGATTCTATATTATCGCGAAACTCTATTAAATTTATGTTACTTTTTTTGAGAGTTGAGAAAAATAAATATACTTTGTAATCGGATAGATTGGCATTGATGTTACGGCCATTTGGATAACCTTCAGTTAATGCTTTTAGGTGATAATCACATGAATACTCACCTAAATCTTTAAAAATACCACCTTTATCAACAAAAGATTTAAAGCCATTTTTTATATGCTCACCCAAATAATTATGCTTATAAAGCATAAATGTAGCGTCAACTCCAATTGGTAATTTATTTTTAAGCATTCCTGCAAGCGATTTAACTAACGCTTCATCAGCTCCAGCTAAAGGCACCATTTCCAAGCCAAATCCAATTGAATTTTTATTTATAAAAAGTAAATCCTGATTAATATCCTCATATGGCAGAAGAGCTTTAATCGATGGTAAATCTAAAGTAACTGAGTATA
>CAZADN010000017.1:0-18677 GCA_964483895.1 uncultured Legionellaceae bacterium | reverse complement strand
ACTCCAGCCTTGAATTTGTTTTTCAGCTCTGAACGCTTCATCTCTTGTATTAAATTTTTCTGAATAAACCAAGTTTATTGGTAATCTTTTTGCTGTATAACAGTTTGGAAAAACCTTATTTTTATGTTGATATAAACGATTTTCAAGATTATCGGTATGACCTGTATAATAACTTCCATCTATGCATCTAAGAATATACATATAAAACATATTTAACTCCGTGTAACGTGTTGGACGAATATGCTTCGAGACGTCGCTAACGCGACTCCTCAGCATGAGCGGATTGGACCATGATTTTTAATACTTGTCAACTAAAAGATAAGGTGAATTGGAAGTCCAGTGCAGCGGCGTGCGGCTTTTAAAAAAATTTTAAATTTAATATTCGCGCGTAAGTCCTGTTTATAAATCCAACATTTCCTTTGCGTGCAACGTAGTTTGCTCGGTAACTTCTATACCACCTAACATACGTGCAATTTCATTAACTTTTTCTGGTTGTGATAAAAGTTTGATATGAGTATACGTTTTGCCAGACTTTATTTCTTTAGATACTAAAAAGTGTTGATGAGCACATGCCGCGACCTGTGGTTGATGAGTGACACAAAAGACTTGTAAGCGCTCTCCAAGATTACGTAGTAGTTTACCTACTAAAGCAGCCGTGGCTCCACCAATACCAACATCTACTTCATCAAAAAATAAAGTAGGCGTTGCCCCGCGCTTCGCAGTTATCATTTGAATTGCTAGACTAATTCTTGATAATTCTCCGCCAGATATTATTTTGGCTAAAGAATCAGGGTTCATGCCTGGGTTTGTGCAAACTTTATATTCAACTTTATCTAAACCGTGAGCTTGCATTTTATCTTGTGACGTTATTTCTATTTCTACAAATCCTTTTGGCATACCTAAATTTCGAATGACATCAGTAATTTCTTGGCTTAAATTTTTAGCATATTTTAGCCGTGATTTATGTAAGTCATTGGCCGCAGAATTATATAGCTCGTGTGTTTTAGTTAGTTCAGCTAATAATTGTTGTTTGATGTGTTTATTTTCAGTGATTTTTCGTTGTTCCGCTAGGAGTCCCGATGCTTTAATTGCTAATTGTTGCACATCTATTTGGTATTTGCGTGCAACACGATGTAACTCACCCATCCGTGCTTCAATGATGGCCAAGCGTTCTGGATCGAGCTGTACTTTTTCTGAAAAACTTGTGATTTCATGTAAGGCTTCTTCGCATTGAATTTGTGCATTATTGATAAGTTCAATTGCAGCTTTTATGTTTAGGTCTTCGGTGGGCAAATTTTGCAGATTATGTAGGCATTCATTTAGCAAATCAATTATGTTTGGACTATCTTCAGCAAAGAGTAAACTGCCAGTTGTTTGAATGTTTTCCAAATACTCTTTGGCATGATGTAAAAGTTTATGTTCATTATGTAAGAGATTAACTTCACCATCCACAAGTTCTAATTGGTTTAATTCATCAATTTGATACTGTAACAAAGAGGCTCTTTCTTTATCATCGTCGCCAAGATCTAACGCGTTGATTTTTTGGGTTATTTCAGCGCATTCCAGATAATATTGTTGGGTTTTTTTAAGTAAATTATTGTGACCTGCGTAAGCATCTAATTGTTGGCGATGAGTTTGATGGTTAAGCAGAGTTTGATGTTGATGTTGGCCATGAATATCAACCAATGTTGCGCTTAATTCTTTTACTTTTTGTAAACTAAAAGGCACATCATTTATGTACGATTTTGAGCGTCCCTCAGGATAAATAACCCTTCTTAATATTATTTCGTCACTTTCTAAAGCAACATCATTTTCCATAAGCCATTTATGGGTTGCGGAATTTGGGCTTGCGCTAAATCTTGCTTGTATTTCACATTTATCTGCATCAGCTCTGATAACTGAAGCATCCGCGCGCTCACCTAATGCTAACATTAACGCATCAATCATTATAGATTTGCCAGCACCTGTTTCACCTGTAAAAGCGCTCATTTTATCGGTAAAATCTAGTTCCAAACGGGATACTATCGCAAAATTCTCAACATAAAGCGATGTTAACATATAGCCTCCCCTCTAAGCCCAGCCAAGTTTGGTTTTTAAAGTATCGTAATAATGGTAGTCTAATGGATGCAAAAGTTGTAATTTTTGTTTATATTTTTCTAGAGTAATAATTTGCCCAGGTTTAATTATGACAGATTTATTACCATCGACGCTTATTTGTAAATCATTTTCGTTTTCAGCGCTTATATGCAATTCCACAAGTGAATCACTAGCAAAAACCAATGGCCTAGAACTTAAGCTATGTGAAAACATTGGTACCATAACAATAGCCTCAAGTTCAGGATGTAAAATAGGCCCACCAGCGGATAAAGAGTAAGCAGTTGAACCTGTCGGAGTTGCTAAAATTAAACCATCTGCTCGATAATGGCTTACAAATTGTTTATTTATATAAACATCAAAAGTAATAAGCCTAGTTTCGTTACCTCTGCTTAATACCACATCGTTTAATGCTATATCATCGACATGTTCATTAACACGCATCCGCAGTAATGTCCTGTATTCCTTATGATATTTGCCGGTTAAAACTAAAAGTAGTTGGTTTGCAAAATCATTAGGTGAAATATCAGTCAAAAATCCCAAATAGCCGCGATTGATACCAATCACAGGTATATTGTGATTAATTGCTATTTTAGCTGCGGATAATAAACTTCCATCTCCACCCACAACTAAAAGAATATCTGTTTCTGCTTTAAGTTTAGCGCGGTCTAATATTGGTGTATTTAAATCAAAGCTTTCAGCGGTATCCTTATCAATAAACGTTGTGATATTTTGCTCTTTTAAGAACTCGAGTAAATGCACTAATGTTTCATTGATATCTTTATTAGCTCGTATTTGACGTGCATATAAGATTACACGCTGAAATCCTTTTTTTGTCATATTTATATATTTTTATCCTTCTTTATCTCTTTTCGATTTTTTACGCTCATGTTCTTTTAATTCTTTTTTGCGTAGTCTAATTGAGTTTGGTGTTACTTCAACTAACTCATCATCGTCAATAAACTCTAAAGCTTGTTCGAGCGATAGTTTAAGTGGTGGAGTTAAAATAATATTTTCATCAGAACCGGACGCGCGCATATTAGTTAATTGTTTTTCCTTGGTGACATTTACGACTAAATCGTTATCACGTGCATGAATTCCAACTATCATCCCTTCATAACATTCAACTTGTGGTCCAATAAATAATCGCCCACGTTCTTGGATATTAAATAGAGCAAATCCTCGGGCAATTCCAGGGCAGTTTGCAATTAATACGCCATTATTGCGTTTGCCAATTTTACCAGGAGCCGCAGGACCATAGTGATCAAATACATGATAATTTAAACCAGTACCTGAAGTTGCAGATAAAAATTCCGTATGAAAGCCAATTAATCCACGTGTTGGGATACTATAATCAAGACGCACTCGGCCTTTACCGTCTGGGACGATGTTTTGTAAATCACCACGTCTTTCACCAAGTTTTTCCATGATTGTACCTTGATGGCCTTCTTCAACGTCAATAGTTAAGCGCTCATATGGCTCAAGTTTTACATCGTTTTCGGTTTTCATGATAACTTCTGGTTTTCATATATCAAGCTCATAACCTTCAAGACGCATAGTTTCAATAAGAATTGATAAATGTAACTCGCCGCGGCCTGAGACTTTAAATTTATCTGGGTCAGCAGTATCTTCAACGCGTAAAGCAACATTATGTAAAAGCTCAGTTTGTAAACGTTCACGAAGCTTTCGGCTAGTTACAAACTTACCCTCAAGGCCTGCAAATGGTGAGTCATTTACTTGGAAAGTCATGCTTATTGTTGGTTCATCTACCGTAAGTGGTGGTAGAGCTTCAACAGTATTTGGGTCGCAAACTGTATCAGAAATTTTTAAGTCTTCAATACCGTTAATAGCAATAATATCTCCAGCGCGCGCGGTTTGAATTTCTACTCTTTCTAAACCTTTAAAGCCTAAAATTTGTAATAAACGTCCTGTGCGGATATTACCGTCTTTATCAATTATTTTAACTGGAGATTTCGCATTAATCTGACCACGGCTAACTCTACCAATGCCAATTGTGCCGACATAAGATGAATAATCAAGTGAACTAATTTGCATTTGAAAAGGGCCTTCGTTATCTACATCTGGCGGATTAACTGTATCAATAATAGTTTGTAAAAGTGGATTCATGTTATCGCTATTATCTTCTAAATCAAGCTTTGCAAAGCCATTTAATGCAGAAGTATAGACAACAGGAAAATCAAGCTGCGCATCAGTTGCGCCTAAGTTATCAAATAAATCAAAAACTTGATCCATAACCCAATGTGGGCGGGCGCCATTTCTATCAATTTTATTAATAACAACTATTGGATTTAACCCGCGCGCAAAAGCTTTTTGAGTTACAAAGCGGGTTTGTGGCATAGGCCCATCTACAGCATCTACTAAAAGTAATACACAATCAACCATAGATAAAATTCGCTCAACTTCACCACCAAAGTCGGCATGTCCAGGAGTATCGACGATATTTATTTGATATCCTTGCCAATGTACGCAGGTGTTTTTTGCAAGTATAGTTATACCACGCTCTTTTTCTAAAGCATTAGAGTCAAGTACTCTTTCAACTTTGGGTGCGCGCTCATCAAGTGTGCCAGTTTGTTCTAAAAGTTTATCAACTAAAGTTGTTTTACCATGGTCAACATGCGCAATAATAGCGATGTTACGTATTTTATTTATCATTAAAGCCCTTTGTTATCTTAAAAATGCATTGTAGTGCGTATGAAATTATAGAAATATTTGAATTTCCGATTATACAATAATAGTTGATTAGATAAAAGCAAGTGTGTAATGTGTTTTATTTAAAAGTAAAACATTTGCATTTGATGTATATTAAATCATTTTGTGTATTTGTGTAGACATATTACTTTCCCATAGTTATAATATGGATAATCTAAATTTTAGTTGCGCATAATTATGGCAGAAATGAAAAAAGAATCGATAGTTTCCCAGGTTGAGAGCTTAATAAAAAGCCCAAGCATTAGCAAGATAACGTTATTTCAAATAGATAGCAAATTAGGCAAATTAATTAAAAATTTAAGTGAAGCAACAGATTTATTAAATCATTTAAGGTTGCATATTAAAGAAGAATATGCCGAGCTAAATGAGCAGGCACGCGCATTAAACATTTTAAAGTACGCGATTTTAATTAGGGCTCACCATGCTATTTATGATAATTCAGACTCACCGAAGCAAATATATTTTATTAAGAAATTATTGGATTTAAATCCGTCAGCAAATGAGAATGAATATGTTTTGCGGGTTTTGAATGCTGCTGGTATAAAGGATGTATTTAAAAAATATATGCCTGCAGAGCAACAAAGCCAAGAAGCAAATAATTATTGCTTTGAAGAAAACGCACAGCAGGTTCCAGAATCCCCCCCTCAGCCAGCGCAAGTCGTTGAGCCTCCGGCTGCGCAGAGTTTAAAGATTGGTATTATTTCACAGAATCCAGCATCAAATATTGTTATTCGGATGTTTAGAGATTGGCAGGATTTTGCATCTACTCCTTGTGGTTTTGTGTTTACCGTTGGCACAGTTATACTAAGCGTTGCAACATTTATAGTTTTATCGCAATTTGATATGGCTTTTATTGGTGGAATTACGCTCGGATGCGCTGTATTTGGAGATATCGCCTTGGGTTTGGTTGCTGGAAAATTGCAGAAACATGGGTTTTTTGGATGTTGTGGTGTTAAGGAAGATAAGGAGCTATCTTATCGCTCGGGCGCCGATTTTTCTGCGGTTAAATCTGTTTAAGCAATTTGTTGCAAGAAAAAAACCGCATGCGCAGGAGCAATCGCAATCGCAAACGTTGATGAATGCGCTTTGCGCATAATAAATTAGATTTAATAAGTGTGTGCTAGCGCTCTCATTATGGTTTTTGACTTTTGTGTTCTACTGCCATATTCGTATATTCAGGAATTTCAATTATAATGTTTTTGGGATGGCGGTTTGTATCTTCAAAGAATAAGCCTTTGTGGTGTTGATAGACAATATAATTTGGAAATACTTGGACATCTATAGTTTCCGCATTTTGTGTTTTAAAGTTATAAAAAATCGGTTGTGCTTCATCACTAACTTCAAATATTTCTACACAAATTTCCAAGGCATATTGTTTTAATAGTTTAACTTCTTTTGCTGTGCCGCTGACAATAATCTTGCCTTGTTCATCTTTTTGTTGTTTTTCTCCTCCGATAATGGATATCCCATTTATACTGATAGGCTCATCTTGAGCAGCTGTAAATTTTGTTCTTATTTTATCACTAATATCGTTAAAGACTTTATAAGTTTCAGTGAGCATTTGGTATTCGTCACGTTTGTTGACATGGCTTGCAAACCCAGCCCAATGATACATTGCAACGAAAGGTATATTGTGAATATTGCCGTGTAATATTATTGCCATGCAAGTAGAGATGCCTGCAGTTGCGAGCACCGGAACCTCCGTTGGCCAAGAACTCGTAGCCGCAACCGCAATTTCATTCATACTAACATCATGCATTCTTATATCTCAAAATAGGTTTCTGTGAATGCCGTAGTTTAATGTTTACTGCGGTCGTTGCCAAGTAGCCACGCTGTACTTACTTCTAGTTCCGTTGCTAATTGCTGAAGTAGCACGGTGTCTGGGAGCATGTCGCCATTTAAGATAGCAGCGGATTTATACTTTGGAGTTTTGAATACTTTAGAAAATACCTCAACTCTTTCGTCCATTCTTTCAGGCATGCCAATTTCACTTAATTCGTGATTTAAGCGCTCTGAAAATACTCTGTTAGCCATTTCTCATCTTCTATATAATATTATCATAACTATATTTTAATACTATATTATTCATATTGCAATTAATTTAGTCAGATAGATTGCTTATCAATTAAATAGCACGCCAAATCAACCATGGAGTCACTGCTATTTAAACATGGAATTATATGTAATTTTCCTCCGCTTTGTATATGCCAGTCGTGTTTTGCTCTTATTGCGATTTCTTCCAATGTTTCAAGGCAGTCAGCGATAAAAGATGGGCATACAATAGCTAGATTTTTTATGCCGCGTTTTGCTAAGTCTTCTAAAGTTTTATCTGTATAAGGTTTAATCCATTCAGTTTTTCCGAGGCGAGATTGAAATCCAATGCTGTATTTGTTTTTATCTAGATTGAGTTTTTTTGCGATTAGATTGGTAGTTGTAAAGCATTGTGCACGATAACATTTAGATGTTTGGCTAATATTAAGTGAACTTGGACACGTTTCGCATATTTCTTGGCAAGTTGAGTTTTTTAATTGTCTTTCCGGAAGGCCGTGGTAACTAAATAGTATATGCTCGTATTCTTGAGCCGTAGCTTTTATTATGTTGGCTTCTGCCTCAATATAAGCAGGATGAGCATGAAAGTCTCTAATTATTTGCAAGTTTGGAATAATATTTAGTTTAGCAATTTCTTTTAAAACGTATTCAATAGATGAGCCAGTTGCTGCTGACGAATATTGAGGATATAACGGTAAGACAGTAATTTTATCACAATTTTTTAGCTTAAGAAGAGCATCTTTAACACTTGGATTTCCATAGCGCATACCTAGAGCTACAGTATGAGTGTTAGCAAGTCTCTCCTGTAATTTTTCGGTAAGCTCAGCACTATGGTAACGTAACGGAGAGCCATGTTTTGTCCAAATGCTTTTATATGCTTCTGTTATTTTGGGGGTTCGAAATGGAAGGATAATTGTATAAAGCAAAGCGTATCTTAACATAAAAGGCAAATCAACCACCCGTTCATCTGCTAAAAATTCAGCCAAATATTTTCTAATTGATTTTTTATCAGGATTTTCAGGAGTCCCTAAATTAATTAAAAGCACCCCATTACTCTTTAACAATTTTCCCAGCCTTAATAATCTTTTTACAAAAGTTAGTAGTTGGATTGTAGATTATATCATTTAAATTATTTGTATCCCATATAACCATATCTGCTTTTTTCCCCTTTTCAAGACTACCAATCTCTTTACTTAAACCTAAAGATTGAGCTGCATTTATGGTAACGCCACGCCAGGCTTCTTCTATGCTTAATCCAAATATAATGCAGGCCATATTCATAATTAATGGTAATGAAAAAAATGGTGAAGTGCCTGGATTAGCATCAGTTGCAATTGCAATTGGAATTTTAGCTTCGCGCAGTGCTTGAATTGGGGGTAATTGTTTTTCTCTAAGAAAATAATAGGCACTTGGTAATAAAACCGCGACAGTATCGCTCTTCTTAAGAGCGCTTGCATCTTCAGCAGCAAGATATTCCAAATGATCAACAGAATGCGCATTAAATCTTGCGGCGAGAACAGCTCCTTGTTGATTGGATAGTTGTTCGGCATGGAGTTTAATTGCAAAGCCTAGTTGTTGAGCTTTAGCGCATAACTTTTCAATTTGTTGCGGACTAAAAGCTATTTTTTCACAAAATCCATCTACAAATTTAGCAAGCTTTTGTTCGGCAATTACTGGCAAAACCTCGTTTATTACATAATCTATATAACCATCTTTATTATCGAAAAACTCTGGCGGAGTTGCATGCGCGCCAAGAAAAGTTGGGATGATATCAACTGGTAGTTGTTTACCAATAGTTTTAGCGACATTTAAAATTTTAACTTCCGTATCAAGGTCTAATCCATAACCTGACTTGATTTCAATTGTTGTTATGCCATGTGCAAACATTAATGCTGCGCGAGCTTTGGACTGTTTAGTAAGATCAATTATAGATGCATTACGAGTCGCTTTAACTGTTGAGAGAATGCCACCACCATGCTCTGCAATTTTGGCATAAGTTGCGCCATTTAGGCGCATTTCAAATTCATCTGCGCGATTTCCAGCGTAGACAATGTGTGTGTGACAGTCTATTAACCCAGGAGTGATAAGTTTACCTTCGGCATCTATAACTGTAGATGCTATAATTGTGTTATCGTGGCCTGCAATTTCAGTGATAACGCCATGCTTCATTGCAATAGTTGCATGTTTTAAAACACTATGGGAATTTGTAAAAGTTGCAATAGTTGCATTTTTGATAACAATATCTTGGTGCATATTTATTTACCTATATAAAGTATAACTCATGCATTATTTGGTAATAATAATTATCGCTAGTAATAATTTCACGCGCAATAGCTATATCTTTGCTAAAATACCTATCTTCCGCGTAAAACTCGACTTTATCGCGTAACATATTGTGATATAGTTCGAGTTTTGGTGAAGTTTTTAGGGGCCTTCTAAAATCTAATCCCTGATTTGCAGCAAGAGTTTCTATCGCTAAAATATTTAATACGTTATCTGCTACTTTGTGAAGCTTTACGGCTGCAAAAGTCGCCATGCTCACATGATCTTCTTGATTTGCAGAAGTTGGGATGCTGTCAACTGTCGCTGGATGGGCGTAGGTTTTATTTTCTGAAGCAAGTGCTGCAGCTGTTACTTGTGCCATCATAAATCCTGAGTTAAGTCCAGAATTTTCAACCAAAAATGCGGGTAGACCACTAAGATTCTTATAAATTAACAAGGCTATTCTTCGTTCAGAAATGGCACCTATTTCTGCGCCTGCTATAGTTATTAAATCCGCGCTTATCCCAGTTATTTCTGCATGAAAATTTCCACCAGATATAATTTCATTTGTATCTATGTTTACTAAAGGATTGTCCGAGACGCTATTTGCTTCGTTTATTAAATGTTTTTGCGCATCTAATAGATAAGTATGAATGGCCCCCATGACCTGTGGTTGCCCGCGCAATGAATATGGGTCTTGAACTTTTTCGCAATTAGCATGAGAATTCAGTATTTCGCTATTTTCTAGTAAGTCACGCATTAATCTCGCATAAATAATTTGACTGTTATTATTTTTAGCTTTGGAAATAAATTCAGAAAATGGTTTAATGCTTGCCATCATAGCATCTACACTCAATGCCCCACTTATACAGGCGATTGCGAAATTGCGCTCGGTTTTTAATAATCCTAATAGAGCGATAGCTGTTGATACCTGTGTCCCATTCAATAAAGCCAAACCTTCTTTTTCTTGTAATACAAGCGGTTGAATATTAGTAAGATTAAAGGCTTTTTGTGTTGGCATAATTTGTTCTTTGTAAAGAACTTCACCTTCACCGATAAGTGCTAATGATAAATGTGCGAGCGGTGCTAAATCACCAGATGCTCCTACAGAACCTTGTTCAGGTATAATAGGATATATCTCAGCATTGTAAATTGCGATTAATGTATCTATAAGTTTTTGGGACACTCCAGAAAGGCCTATCGCAAGACTATTAATTTTTAAGATTAAAATAAGTTTTACAGTTTCAATATCTAAGCTTTTGCCAACTCCAGTAGCGTGAGATAGGACGATTTTTCTTTGTAAAGTTTTCAGATCTTCTTTGGCAATTTTGGTATTAGCAAGTAATCCAAATCCAGTATTAACTCCGTAAGTTGTTACACCATCAGCGACTTTTTGTTTAACTATCTGATAAGATTTTTCAATGTTTGCGTAAACACTATCTGGAAGACAAATGGATTGTTTGGTATTTAATAAGTTATAAATATTTTCTATGGTAAGCGTACCAGGATGTAATTGAAACATGTTACCCTTGTAACTTAATTATGCTTATGCGATAAAATACGCTGAAAATTAGGATATTGCAATGCTACCATCTAAAACTCTTTATATACCAGGGAATAATAATGATTTATGGTCTGGGCGAAATGATGCAAAAGAATTTGAGTATTTTTTTCAAATAATTAAATTCTTGGATTTGAATGCGATAAATACTCCTAAAATTACTGCGTGTGGATACGCATTACTATGTTTTATGTGCGATGAAGGTGTGCGGCGTAATTTTGGTAGGGTTGGCGCTAAAGAAGGACCATTAGCTTTTCGAGAAGTATTGTCTAAGTTGCCATTACATTCAGATATTAGTTTATATGACGCTGGGAATGTGATTTGTGAACATGGAGATTTGGAGGCTGCACAAATAGAGCTTGGGGCGCGAGTTTATCAAATATTAAAGCTTGGCCTAAAGCCTTTGGTGATAGGGGGCGGACATGAAACGGCATTTGGTCATTATCAGGGTATTAGTAAGTATTATGATGATGTTGCAATTTTAAATTTTGATGCACATTTTGATGTGCGTGAACTTATTGATAACAATAAAGGCTCATCAGGCACGCCTTTTCGACAGATTAATTCTATGTTAAAAGCGCAAAATAAAAAATTTGCATATTATTGCGCTGGCATTCAAAATATAGCCAATACTAAGACTTTATTTCAATATGCGCATGAAAATTCTGTTACATATTTGTTGGCTGAAGATATTAAGAAAAACCCTTATGATATGAGTTGGATAAAGTGTATTCTTGATAAGCATCAATATTTGTATGTAACAATTTGTTTGGATGTTTTTAATGCTGCGAGTGCTCCAGGAGTTAGTGCGCCGCAAGCATTAGGTATTGATTCTACATTTGTTATTGAAAGTTTGAAGATACTTAAAGAGTCTGGGAAAGTAGTCAGTCTAGATATTGTTGAGCTTGCTCCGAAATATGATATTTGTAATTGTACGGCGAAGCTTGCGGCATCTTTATTTTTTAATTATTGTATGGCCAGATAGGTTTATTATCTCAGTAAATTTTGAGTATTTTATTTTTTGTCATTTACAGAGTTTTATTACTTAGGAAGTTTTCTAAATAAAATTAAGGATAAGTTTGTGAGGGGATTTTTTGGTAAATGTGCTGTTTTATTTTTGATTATACCAGCTAGTGCTTGGTCGGATAATAATGCGCCGTGGTTTAGCGGACCTTTACATGAAAATCACCCAGTGACTATGCCTGTGGGTAAAGGGTTTGTTGATTTTTCTTCTAGTTCAATTAGAAATAGGGCTTTTTTTGATTCAGATGGTAATTTAGTGTCTACGCCTATATTTTCAAATAATTATTATACAATTGGTACGGCTTATGGTTTAAGTGATAACACAGATTTTAGAGTAAAAATTCTATATACCAGAAACTTAGTTTCAGGTAAATCATACAGTCAGTTGGGCGATACTATAATGAATTGGGGTTATCAAGTTTTTCGCCAAAAAAATAGCCGGTGGCTTCCTGATCTTAGAATTACAATCGAAGAAACTTTTCCAACTGGTAGGTGGGATCATTTAAATCCTAATTATCATGGTTCAGATGCGACAGGTGCTGGCAGTTTGCAAACCGCACTTGGAATTAGGGTCAGAAAAATGATCTCGTTGCCTGCGGAGCATTTTTTGGTACTACATGGGCGATTTGTGTTGAGTCACCCAAGTTCTGTCTCAGTTAATGGTCTTAGCATTTATGGTGGGTCAACAACCACTCAAGGAAAATTGACTCTTGGTAACTCAGCATTAGTTGATTTAGCTGCAGAATATAATTTTACCAAAAATTGGGGTGGGATTTTTGAATGGTCGATTTTCTTTGATGGTGGTTCTGATTTTAGTGGGACATTAAGTAATACAGGCGTAGATGGTTTATTCCCTAGATTTATATTTGCATCAGGTCCAGGCCCCAGAGGCTTTATTACTAAGCGTATTATTCGGAACAGGTTAAGTTCTAAGATTATATATAATGACTTAATTCCATCCAATTTAAATTTAGGTAAACAAGATATTGGTAACGGAAATAACCTAAGTGTAAATTTAGCGCCGGCAATAGAATATAATTTTTCAGCAAATTCTGGTGTGGTTGGTGGACCAAACTTTAATGTTATGGGAAGAAACACACCTGTATTTATGTCTGTAGTTTTAACTCTATACAAAAACTGGTAAGCACAAATATAAAATTATATGCAAAAATGATACTTGCTTATCAAGTATCAATTTCTTCAAGGGCACTGTTAACAACGGAAACGTTTATAGCATGTAAGCCTCTATCACCGCGTTGTAAATCAAAGTTAACGGCTTGTCCAGCTACTAAAGTTTTATATCCAGTTCCGTTAATAGCAGAAAAATGCACAAAAATATCTTCGCCATTTCCTTCGGATGTTATAAATCCCCATCCTTTTGTATTATTGAACCACTTAACTTCACCAGTTGCCATTTCTATCCCTCCATAGATTAAAAAAATAGTTCCTCATAACAACATAACCGAATAACACTTCACTATACAATACTTTTTTAAAAAAAGATTAATTATATTTCTTTTATTGCCTCAATATCAGACACCTTGACATGAAGATCGCGTTGTGGATAGGCGATTACGATATTGTTGGCTTTAAAAACTTTAAAAATCTCAATATATATTTCACTTCGTACAGCAACTTTTTTATTTCCATCCTTTATCAAAAACCATAGTTGCAATAATATGGAACTTTCGCCAAATGCACGTAAAAATACACGTGGCTTGTTGTTTTTAACGCTTGTGATTACTTCTGGATGTTTGGAAGCTATATCTGTTAATAATGACATAGCTAAATCTAAATCGTTATCATAACCAATACCCATTTCACAGTAGATAGTTAAATGTTTGTCTGAGTACATGTAATTTGTGACTCTACGTGTGATTAAATCCGAGTTTGGAATTATCATATCTTCTCTATTTGGAGTTAAGATTTGAGTAGATCTTACGCGGATTTTTTTCACATAACCTTCAACCCCTTCAATACTAATTCTATCTCCTGGTTTAATAGGCTTTTCAATTAATAAAATTAGACCGGACACGAAATTGTTAACAATGCTTTGTAAGCCGAGTCCAATTCCCACAGATAAAGCACCAGCTACTATAGCAAGCCCAGTAAAATCGAAGCCTGCAATCAGTAGTGCTGAAATTATTGCTACTCCAAAGCCAATATAAGTAAAGATTGAGGCTATGGCCACTTGTGTTTCTTCTTCGCCATCAAATTGTTCATGCCGACTAATAGTTGTTGAAATGCTTCTAAAAATTAAATAAAGTACGCAAAATACAATAATGCCAGAGATAATTCTTGCTGGATGAAAAGTGAAGTTTTCAAATTTAAAGCCATTTAATATGTAGTTAAAAGTCATGTTTATCGAATCTAGTGCATAACCCCAACTTTGGGTAATTAGATATACGGCGCTAAGTAGAATGATTATTTGCGTTGTTGTTTTTAATATTAATATTTCAGTAAGTTGTTGTTCGGATCTATAGCCAAATATATATTGTATTTTGGCGCGAGTTGCTTCATCGAAAACACAAAGGTTATAAAGTTTAGCTATAGCTTGCTCTAATATTACAGTTGCGAAGATAATTGCAAAGGTTAATATTCCAGAGAATGTTAAATGTATAGATAATAAGTTATAACCAATTAAATTTATGACAAAAAAAGATAAAAACATTATTGTAGAAATAGTTTTAATTAGAGTTTTATATTTTTTAATAAAAGAAATTTGGCGATGTGAATGGCAAAAATAAAATACTAAGCTAATTACCAACAATAATTCTATATATAAAAATACTGATTGCCCAATATTCCATGCTAGATTATTTACATTTAGTTGTCGTGCTAATGTTTTACTAATCTCTCCGGTTACATATAAAGTTATAGAGAGTATGGTTAGTAATTTAAAAAATTTATAATCTAATGAATACCAGCAGAAGAAGGCTTTAATTTTTTTTATATTATAAAAAGCTATGATGAAGAGTACGCTCGCTAAATATGCGGTTAGAGTTGCGCTCATCCAAAGAAATAAACGGTCAATATTGTGGAGTTGATAGTATAAAAAACTAAAGTAGCAAGTAGTTATTAAGCATATTAAGCTAGAAAATAAAAGCAAAAAACTGCGTAAATATATTTTTTTTAAATGTACATAACGGCGTATTTTAGGGCTGGTAAATGTTTTATAAAACATTAGTGCTGCGAGAAGAAAACTTGTTGTAATGATAATATATAAGTTTCTTGGGTATAATATTTGTGGAGGGACATTAAGGTTAGTAGCAGATGCTTTGCGAAGAGTTGGTTTGTTAAGTAAAACTTGTTTGATATTGTCCCAAAAGGGGTTGCCGTGCTCTAGAATTTTTTCTTTTTTAATACGGCTTAAAGTTGCCTCATATACCTCTAAAGCTTCATTGGCTCGAATAGAAAACAAACGACATTGCGCAAGATTGTCGGCAATTTTTTTGCGTTCTTTTGTTAAATATAGTAAATCAGCTGTAGATTTATTGGCATTATTTTCTTTGCTTATATTGTCAGTTGCTTGATTTGTCTGATTAGCCTCTTGAATTTGTGAATCAAGGGTTGTTACTTTTTTTTCATTAATTCGTATACATTCTTCAGCGTTATTTAGTTGTGATTTTAAGGTTTTTACAGCTTTTTTTAAGGTTGCTTGTTCTAGGCCCTTGGTTGATAGGTTTAAGTTCATTTTGTCGAAATCTTTATTGGCCGCCGATACATCAAACGAAAAAGATTCTGGAGTTAATGGATTGCTTATAGTCTTAGAATCAGCAAAAAGTGGTCGATTTATAAAAAATAGTATAAAAAAAGTAAAGTATATTAGTTTGCGCATGCTATATACCTAGCGTATCATCCTAGGATTATTAATCTTTAGATGTTAATTTAAAACCAATTTATAATCAAGTAATACGAAAAAAATTAAATAGTGTATACTTATTAGTACAACTATGTATTTTTTGGTCTAAAATATGGCTGGTCAGATGTCACTTGCGAATCATTTTCTGGTTGCAACTCCGGCGCAGAATGATTTGATTTTTGCTGAGTCAGTAATATATATTTGTGATTATCACGAGTTGGGCACGGTTGGGTTAATAGTAAATCGTCCAACAGAGTTTTCTGTAAATTTACTACTTGATACTTTGGATATAGACCAAGTCCCAACAATGATTCAGGAAAAACCATTAATGTTTGGCGGCCCTTTACAGCCAGAGCGAGGCTTCGTTATTCATAGACCCGTTGGGCATTGGCGTTCCAGTTTATTATTACTTAAAGATGAAGTAACAGTCACAACTTCAAGTGATATAATTAGTTCAATACTAAAAGGCAATGGACCTGAAGATGCTTTAGTTGCTTTGGGATATGTTGGTTGGGATAGCGCGCAGTTAGAGAAAGAAATTATTGATAATCGTTGGTTAGTATGTCCTTTTAAAGCTGAGTTATTGTATGATGTCCCTTTTGATAGACGGTGGAAAGAAGCCGCATTAACAATAGGGGTTCATATGGAGCAAATGATTTCAGGTGGTGGGCATGCCTGATGAAGTATATATTGGATTTGATTTTGGTTATAAACGTATTGGCATGGCAGTAGGCCAAAAAATTACTAGCAAAGCATCTCCATTAGCAACTATAAACGCTAATCATGGTGTTCCTGATTGGCAAGCAGTGCAAAAAACCATTAACGATTGGCGTCCATGTGCTTTGATTGTAGGTATTCCAACATGTATTGACGGATCTGAACAATATACAACTAAACCAGCTCAAAAGTTTGCCAAATCATTGGAAAAAAAATTTTCCTTACCTGTTTATTTAGTTGATGAGCGTTTATCTACAATTGAAGCCCGCGAGAGACTATTTGCGGTTGGTGGTTATAAAAAAATCCAAAAGTCGGCGGTAGACAGTATTGCTGCTTGTGTTATACTCGAACAATGGTTGCAGACAGACGCAAAAAGTCTCTAAACAGGACAATAGTATGAAGCATTTTTTAGAAATCAGCCAAATATCTTATGATGTTGCAATGAAAATAATTCACAGGGCCATAGATTTTAAAAAAATGTCAGCATACCCACAATATAAAGGTAATAACTTAGTAAATTTGTTTTATGAAAATAGTACTCGTACTCGCGTAAGTTTTGAACTAGCAGCAAAGCATCTTGGAATTAATGTTATTAATTTAGATAAGGATTGTTCATCTGAAAAAAAAGGTGAAATGATAGAAGATACTATTCATACCTTAATGGCTATGGGGGTAAATTTATTTGTTATTAGGCATGTGAAAAATGGATTTTCTCAAGCAATAGCTGGTTTATTAAAAGGAGATGCGCATATCATAAATGCTGGTGATGGTACTAATGCTCATCCAAGTCAAGCGCTTTTGGATTTTATGACTATTTTTGAGCAACACTCTGATTTTAAAAATTTAAAAGTTGCGATTGTTGGCGATATATTGCATTCAAGAGTTGCAAATTCTTTACAAAGCTTGTGTGCATTAATGGAAGTAAAAGAATTAGCCTTGATTGCACCAGAGGCATGGCAACCAGAATCTTTACAATATGGATATGTTACATCATCTTTAAAAGAAGGGTTAGAAGACGCAGATGTAGTAATTGCTTTACGTGTACAACGTGAAAGATTATCAGAGGATGTTAAATTAGATCTTGTTGATTATCATAATAGTTTTGCTTTAACTAGTAAAAGTATTAAGTATGCAAAACCTAATGCAATGATTATGCATCCTGGTCCGATTAATCGTGGTGTGGAAATTGATAGCGATGTTGCAGATGGGGCCAATTCTTTTATTTTAAAGCAGGTTGAGAATGGGGTGTATATCAGGATGGCGATTCTTGAAAGTGTGTTGTATAAAAAAAACCAGGGTGAATTGTAAACACCCTAGTTTTTACTTAAAAGGTGTAGTTGCTTTCTATGTGGTTCTCCATCAGACTTAAAGCAGTTTTTGCAGCCTGCTTTGCTCCGTTATTAAAAAACATAAAGCGATCGCCTCGTTTTTCTAAATTATTTTTCCATGCTAAATAAGCTAAAGGAATTCCTAATACTATTAAACAAGATATACAACTTAAAATTGTAGCAGTTACATTTTCTAAGGTTTTGATTTTTGAAATCGATTGTAATTCTATTATTTTTTCTTCAAAAAAATATTTACAAGAAAATAAATGATTACGGGCTTGTTCTACTTCATTTTCCGATATCATTTTGTGAGCCATTTTTAATTCATTATGGATATCTTTGATATTTGCATGTGTATTTTCAAATGTTTTTAGTTTATTGAGAGAGTTCTTAAGCTTTGTAAGAGCGTCGTAATTCAAGATGGCCTGACGAATATATCTATCAATTTCATCAAGCTCATTAGAGGATGGTCCTTCTGGACTATTGCGCATAGCAAGCGAAAAACCTAGAGCGTCCGTCATATCTTTTTTTGATGGCTTATTGTCACCTTTCATTTCAAGAATACATTGAACAATTTCTGGCTCATTTTTTTGTATGGCTTTATATAGAGATTCAACTACTGCCTCTTGTAAAGGTTTATTATCACCATCCATTACTATAAGTTCTTGTATAGCTATTAGAGACCCTTGTTGTGTTGCAACTTTCAGAGCGTTACTTATACATAGTTGATTAAGTTTATTCTTATCTTTTATTCCAAGAATATATTTAACAATTTCTAGATGACTTTTTTCAGCTGCAGATAGAAGTGCATAAGTTAAATGGTTTCGTGCTGGTTTATTATTACCTGCCATTTTAAAAATGTCTTGAACAATTTCTAGATGACCTTTTTCAGCTGCAGATAGAAGTACAAAAGTTACATAGGCTTGTGATGGTTTATTATTACCTTTCATTTCCAGAATATATTGAACAATTTTCAGATTATCTGAGGTTGAGGCTATCATTAGCGCGTCATTTACATTATTTTGTGATGGTTTATTGCTGGCTTCAATTT
>CAZADN010000016.1:0-18886 GCA_964483895.1 uncultured Legionellaceae bacterium | reverse complement strand
TTAAAAAAGCGGAAACTTTAAAAAAGCGGAAACTTTAAAAAAGCGGAAACTTTAAGATAACAAAGCTTTACAATGAGGTACAAAAAATTGATAACGGGGGAAACAATGCCAAAAAAGTTTAAAATCAGTAAACTGTTAGTTATGCTTTGCGCATTTATGATTGCACCACTAACATTTGCAGCTGATTATTGGCAAATGAATATGCATAAAGGGGTAACACCCATAAGCCATGACATTTACAATTTACATATGATAGCAATTTATGTTTGTGCTGGTATTGGCGTAATTGTATTTGGTGCAATGCTCTATGCCCTTATCTATCACCGTAAATCCCGTGGTCATGAGGCTGCTGTTTTTCATGAGCACTTGGCACTTGAAATTGTTTGGTCTGTTATCCCATTCATTATTTTAGTAGCACTTGCAGTTCCGGCTACTAAAGTACTAATGAATATGAACAATGACTCTAATTCAGACGTAACTATCAAAGTAGTTGGTTATCAATGGAAATGGCAATATCAATATCTAGATCAAGGCATAAGTTATTTTAGTGTATTATCTACTCCTTATTCACAAATCAATAACAAAGAGCCTAAAAATCTTTGGTATCTTCTGGAAGTTGATAAGCCTTTAGTTGTGCCAGTTAACAAAAAAATCAGATTTTTAGTAACTTCGAATGATGTAGTGCACTCATGGTGGGTTCCTGAGCTTGGCATAAAACGCGATGCCATCCCAGGTTTTATGCACGAAGCATGGGCAAAAATCGAAAAACCTGGTACTTATCGAGGACAATGCGCTGAACTTTGCGGTATAAACCATGGATTTATGCCAATTGTTGTCAAAGCTGTTTCTCAAGATGAATTCAAAAAATGGGTTGCATCTCAACCCAAAGTTAATCAAGCCATTAATTCTTTACTACCTCCTAGAGACATGAGTCGCAAAGAGTTAATGCAACTTGGTCGTGAGAAGTATGAAACCAACTGCTCTGCTTGTCATCAACTTGATGGCCGTGGTATCCCTCCGATGTTCCCTGCGTTAAAAGGCAGCTCTGTCGCAGTTGGGTATCCAATTAAACGACATATCGAAACAATCTTAAATGGCGTTTCAGGCACTGCTATGCAACCATATGCTGAGCAATTAACAGATGAAGAAATTGCAGCAATTGCTACTTATGAACGAAATGCTTGGGATAATAATACAAATGACGAAATTCAACCGCAAGAAGTGGCAAAAATTAGAAATGAAAATAATATACAGCCAACAATCGTCCAAAACGCACAACCTGGGAGAATACAATGAGTTACGGTGAAGCACATACAACTGACGATATTGAACATGGCTCAGGACAAGGTAGAGGAGTTATGGGCTTTGTTAAGCGCTGGTTATTTACAACTAACCATAAAGACATAGGTACTCTTTATTTATGGCTCGCAGTGATAAGTTTCTTTTTAGCTGGCAGCATGGCGCTAATAATTAGAGCAGAGCTTGCAGTTCCAGGCCACCGGTTTGTTGATCCGAATTTTTTCAATCAAATGACAACGTTGCATGGTTTGGTAATGTTGTTTGGTGTAGTAATGCCAGCATTTACCGGCATGGCTAATTGGCAAATTCCTATGATGATTGGTGCACCTGATATGGCGTTACCAAGACTTAATAACTGGAGTTTCTGGATTCTACCATTTGCCTTTGCATTACTTATTTCAACTATGTTTCATGCAGGTGGTGGGCCAAATTTTGGCTGGACAATGTATGCTCCTTTATCAACTAAATATGCACCTCCAAGCACAGATTTTATGATATTTTCTGTACATTTAATGGGTCTTTCTTCGATTATGGGCTCCATTAACATCATCGCAACTATTCTAAATTTACGCGCTCCAGGCATGACACTTATGAAAATGCCTATGTTTGTCTGGACTTGGTTAGTAACTGCATTTTTACTAATTGCAATTATGCCGGTACTTGCTGGCGCAGTAACTATGATGCTTGCTGATAGACATTTTGGCACAAGCTTTTTTGAAGCAGCTGGTGGTGGCGACCCTGTGCTTTTTCAGCATGTTTTCTGGTTTTTTGGTCATCCAGAAGTATATGTCTTAATTTTGCCAGCATTTGGTGTAATCTCCGAGATTATTCCAACATTTAGCCGCAAAAAACTGTTTGGTTACACATTTATGGTGTATGCGGTCGGTGCAATTGCCTTCCTATCTTTCATAGTATGGGCACATCATATGTTTACCACTGGTATTCCATTAGGGGCTGAGTTGTTTTTTATGTACACAACCATGCTGATTGCCGTACCGACTGGTGTTAAAGTTTTTAACTGGGTTAGTACGATGTTTAAAGGCTCAATCACTTTTGAAACCCCTATGTTATTTGCAGTTGCATTTGTGATTTTATTTACAATTGGAGGCTTCACTGGCTTAATGCTCGCACTTGTACCTGCAGATTTTCAGTATCAAGATACTTATTTTGTGGTTGGGCATTTCCATTATGTATTAGTTCCAGGAGTTATTTTTGCCTTATTTGCAGCCACTTATTATTGGTTACCAAAATGGACTGGACATATGTACAATGAATGTTTAGGTAAATGGCACTTTTGGTTGTCAGTTATATCTGTAAACATTACATTTTTCCCAATGCACTTCTTAGGCTTAGCTGGCATGCCAAGAAGGATTCCAGATTATGCGTTACAATTTACCAATTTTAATATTATTACTAGTGTTGGGGCATTTTTATTTGGATTTTCACAAATCTTATTTTTGATAAATATTGTTCGTACCGTACGCAAACATGGCGATAAAGTTGGAGCAAAACCATGGGAAGGAGCAGTAGGCTTAGAGTGGACATTAAGCTCTCCTCCGCCGTACCATAGTTTCTCTACACCACCAACTATTAAATAATAACAGTTGGTGTGTAGTGAAGAAATCTCATGTTAAATTGGTTGGTATTTTAACTAGTGTAGTTATTGGTATGTTTGCTTTTGGCTTTGCCTTGGTACCAATATACAATAGTTTATGTAAAAATTTAGGCATTAATGGCAAAATTGATTTGCAAAAGGTAAGCAATGTACCTAAGCAGTATAATGCGAAGAATAGAATTGTAACGGTTGAGTTTGTGGCAACTAATAACAGCGGTATACCTTGGAGTTTTTACCCAAAAACACACAAAATTAAAGTACACCTAGGAGAAATTGCAAAACTTTATTTTTACGCTGAAAATAAAACTAACAATAGAATGACAGTACAGGCTATTCCAAGTGTTACACCTGGATTAGCAGCAAAATATATTAAAAAAACCGAGTGCTTTTGTTTTACGCAGCAAACTTTGGGAGGACATGAAGCAATGAATATGCCTTTATTGTTACATATAGACAAAGATTTGCCAAAAAACATTAACACTATAACCCTTGCTTATACATTGTTTGATGTAACATGAATTAGGAGAATATATGGGAGCTCATGGCACATATTACATACCATCACCAAGCCACTGGCCATTAATTGGCTCTATGGGCTTAACAACTACACTAATAGGTGCTGCTTCATGGATGCACTCTGACTGGTATGGGCCATATGTTTTTACTTTAGGTCTATGCATTGTATTTTTTATGATGTTCGGCTGGTTTGGGCAAGTTATCTATGAAAATGAAAAAGGCATGTATGACTTACAAGTTGACCATTCTTTCAGATGGGGTATGTGCTGGTTTATTTTTTCGGAAGTATGCTTTTTTGGTGCGTTTTTTGGTGCGCTATTTGCAGCACGCTTTTTTATTATACCACAATTAGGTGGTGAAATTAGACCAATCACCCATCTTACTTTGTGGCCAGACTTTAAAGCTTTATGGCCAGTATTAGTTAACCCAGCTAATAATATTTTTGTCGGTGCGCATGAAGCCATGGGTGCTTGGGGATTAGCAGCAATAAATACTGTAATCTTACTTACCTCTGGTGTAACTGTTACTTGGGCGCATTGGGCATTAAAGCTCAATAAAAGGAAACAACTTGTTATAGGATTGTTTTTAACTGTTTTATTAGGCGTACTATTTTTGGCTTTGCAGTCACATGAATACCATGAAGCTTACTCCAAAATGAATTTAACCCTAGGTGCTGGCATATACGGCACAACCTTTTTTATGTTAACTGGTTTTCACGGTCTACATGTAACCATTGGTACTATCATGCTAATCGTGATTTTAATTAGATCTATAAAGGGCCATTTCACACCTGAACGCCACTTTGCATTTGAAGCCGTTGCTTGGTATTGGCACTTTGTAGACGTTGTCTGGTTATTTTTATTTATATTTGTATATTGGTTGTAAAAAATATTTTTTAAGTGTACAATATTAGTTCTATAGTTACGTTTTTGAGATATATATGGCTTTAAAGATTTTGATATTTATTTTTGTTTTATTGACCGCTATTTGTACGATAGGTTTTTTTTATAATTTAAAATATCAAAAATCAACGTCTTTAAGTTTGTCAGAAGCATCTAAACTTTTTGGTAGTGGGATTTTAGCATTTATTGCTGATACACTTGGTGTTGGTAGCTTTGCTGTTAATACCGCGCTTGCCAAAATTCTTGGCACAGCTAAAGATTTTGAAATTCCAGCTCTTAATAATGGCGCACAAGTAATACCAGGCGCATTGTCTGCTTTATTTTTTATTACCTATGTTGATGTTGATATTATAACTTTATACACATTAGTAATTGGGACATGTATAGGTGGAGTAATCGGCGGAGCAATTGTTAGTCGTTTAAATAAGCAGAATATATGTTTAGCGATGATGATATGTTTTTCAATGATTGCAACGCTTTTAGTCTTAAGAAAGCTAAATATTCTTGCAGTTGGTGGTACCGATACGGCTCTGGTGTCTTGGAAGCTTGTAGTTGGCTTTTTAGGCATGGTAATGAGTGGCATATTAAGCTCTGCGGGTGTTGGCTTGTTTGCTTTAGTGCAAGGCATTTTATTTTTATTAAACATGTCACCAATGGCGGCGTTCCCAATTATGATGGTCGCGGGAGCCATGCAACAACCTCTTACAACTATGATGTTTCTTAAACAAAATAAAATTCCACTTAAGAAAACTTTGGTCCTATCTGTTGGCGGGTGTATTGGTGTATTAGCAGTCATACCAATTTTCCAAAGCATAACTATCTCTTGGCTACATTATTTATTACTGGCTGTTTTAATTTTTAATGTAATATCAATCAGCAAGAGTTACTTTAAAGATAGAGCAAAACGGGCTGTATCTTTAAAACAAGAAACAGCAATATAAACCTACAGGACTTACGCAAAATACTGAGGTCAATATAAACAAGCTATTGGCACAGCCCAAAGATTTTCTCCAAACGCAACAATATTATTTCCTGTATAAAGAATAATGCCAACAAAGTCTTGTTTAGATAACTTTATGCTGTCATTAAAAACCTTTAAATGCTTAAAATCCTGTAAAGAAGGAGAGTTACTGGCTTTGACTTCGATGCCTAATAACTCTCCATGATAACCCTCAATTAAAAAGTCTATCTCTCTTTTTTCACGATCTCGATAATGATACATAGTACATTTATTTTCGGTCGTATCAACATGTTTTTGCAATTCATTACCAACATGTGTTTCAATTAATTTCCCTACTCTATCCGCGTCAAAGCGAATATCATCCAGACGCCAGCGCAATATTGATGCCATTAAACCACTATCATTAAAAATTAATTTAGGACTCTTGCCGACTCGTTCATAATCAGTTTTTGCAAAAGCCGGAATTCTATCTACCAAATATAATGCGTTTAGTGCATTCAAATAACTGTCTATAGTTTGGCGCTGTAAAGATAATTGACTACCAATAGCTGCAATATCAATTAATTTTGTAGACCAAGCGCACACAACCTGAATTAACTGTTCCATAGCAGTATAGCGTTTAATATTAATAATATCTTTAAGATCACGCGCCAATAAAGTATCAATATAATTGTGATGCCATAGTTGTCGTTCATCTATAGGCAAACGCAAAGGCTCTGCATATCCTCCTCCCATTGCAAACTCAATAATATCATCACGATCAAAATGGTTTATTGGTTTTTGAAAACATTGTTTAAAAGCATTTTCTAAAAAAGTTGGTTGATGATTAAATATTTCTCCACGAGCGAGTGGACGCAATGGCACCGAACGTACACGCCCAGCTAATGATTCTGTTACAGATGGTAATGATTGTATGTTTGCCGAACCTGTCAGCAAATACTGCCCTGGGCGTTGATCATTATCTACAATCATTTTAATAGCTGGCAACAATTCAGTTGCCTTTTGTACTTCATCAATAATCATCAGCCTATTTGTATTTTTAACAAATGATTGCGGATCATATTTAGCGGCTTGCAATAATAATTTATCATCTAATGTATAATAGACAACATCAGGATTCAGTAATGATTTCGTAAGTGTGGTTTTCCCACATTGTCTAGCCCCTTCAAGCAATACCACTCTTCTAGTTTTAAGTGCCTTAAAAATTATTTCTGATTGCCACCGTATATATTGTTGCATATATATTCCTATACTTTGAATATTACATATTTTAGTATAACTCCGCGAAATTAACAATTAAGCTCCCGCGTTTTGTACAATACAAAATTAATTTACATTTAATAAACTTTAAAAGCTATCAACGCATTCTTCAAATTAATATGATACAATAACAAGCATTTTCTCTTAGAAAAAATATGATGTTTAAAATTTTTGTTAGTTGTCCACATGCGCTCGAATATCTATTAGCAGATGAAATAACAGCGTTAGGCATAAATGTAGATAGAATTAGTCCGCAGGGCGTCTATGTCGCAGCCGATCTAGCTTCCATATATAAAATATGTTTATGGTCAAGAATTGCGAGTCGCGTCCAAGTTATTCTGTTTGAAAGTTCAGCTGAAGATAACGATGCAATTTATAAATTATGTTATAACTTCAACTGGCTAGAACATTTCACCGAGAACGATACATTTGCTATCAAGTTTCATGGGGCCTCCAAACAGATTACAAACTCTATGTTTGGCGCATTATTAATTAAAGATGCTATTGTTGATTATTTTGTCAAAACCACTACCAAAAGGCCAAGCGTTGCCAAAGATTATCCGGATGTTTTACTTCATGCCCACTTACAAAATGAAAGATTAACCGTAAGTTTAGACATGAGCGGATATAGTTTACATCAACGTGGTTATCGCGCAAAAAACTATGAGGCGCCACTTAAAGAAAATATTGCGGCAGCTATGTTATACAGGGCCAAATGGCCAGCTTTACTCACTGAAGGTTATCAATTATACGATCCATTTTGTGGAACTGGGACAATTGTCATTGAAGCAGCGCTTATGGCGTTAAACATTGCTCCAGGATTATTGAGAAACGATCAAGCCTTCCATAACTGGCGAAAACATGAGCCTGTTATTTGGCAACAAATAAAAGATGCGGCGACACTTGCAATACAAAAGCCACTAAAGCTCAATCAAATTCACGGCTCAGATATAAGTCCTAAAGGCATACAAATAGCCAAAGACTCAGCCAAAGCTGCTGGAGTTGCAGAAATAATCACCTTGAAACAATTAGATTTCGCGGACTATAAACAAGTATCTTCGAATAAAGGCTTATTAATCGCAAACCCGCCTTTTGGCGAAAGATTAAGCTCTCCTGAAAAACTTAAACCTTTATATAAAACAATAGGTGAAAATCTTTATAATTATTTTACTAATTGGAGCGCGGCTATTTTAACTTCAGAACCAATGCTCGCCAAAGCCATTGGTTTACGATCTAACAAACAATATAAATTATATAACGGCGCCATCGAATGTAGACTTTATTGTTTTAGTATTGATGAAAATAATAAATTAATGGAATTTAATACATCATACAAAAAATCTGAACATGCAGAAATGTTTGCCAATCGCTTACGCAAAAACTTTCAACATTTAAAAAAATGGGCTAAAAGAAATAACATTACATGCTATAGAGTGTATGACGCCGATTTACCAGAATACGCTTTTGCAATTGATATTTATAATGACCATTGCATTATTCAAGAATATAAAGCTCCAGACTCAGTACCTGAAGAAAAAGCCCAACAACGCTTTAAAGATGCCATTAATATTACTCCGGAAGTTTTAGAAATTAATCCTGCCAATGTTATTGCTAAAACTCGTGAAAAACAAAAGGGTAAACAACAATATACAAAAATTTCAAACTCTAAAAGCTTACTAGAAATTACTGAAGGTCGAGCGCGATTTAAAATAAATTTAACTGATTATTTAGATACAGGAATATTTCTTGACCATAGAATAATGCGCCTTCAGTTTGCCAAATTATTACCTAAAACAAAATTTTTAAATTGTTATTGTTACACAGGAACTGCAAGTGTTCACGCAGCTTTAGGTGGTGCCACCACGACTAATATAGATCTTTCCAATACTTATCTAAATTGGGCAAAGGATAATTTTCTTTTAAATTCTCTGGATATTAATAAACATCGTTTTATCCAAGAGGATTGTCTTGAATGGCTTAAAAATTGCCGTGAAAATTTTGACGTGGTATTTCTTGACCCACCAAGCTTTTCAAACTCTAAAAGTATGCAAAATACTTTAGATATTCAACGTGACCATCCAGAATTAATTTCGCATACCATGAAGTTATTGAAACTAAATGGGATTTTGTATTTCTCAACCAATTTACGCAAGTTTAAGCTTCAAGAAGAGATTACCAATAAATACAATGTTCAAGATATCAGTTCAAATACAATTGACCAAGATTTTAAGCGCAATTCCAAAATCCACTATTGTTATAAAATAACGCTTAAAGCATGACTTAACTCATATTTAACAAGACTTACGTCATCTAGTTCTGTGCTGCTTTCCATAACTGCATCAATTGCTTGGGGTTTTTTATTCCACATAGTCATAGTAAAATTTGAAATACTAGCTTGTCTATTAAGACAAGTAACACTTTTAACCTGATGTAATTTATTAAATTTTCGAGGTAAATTATTATTTTCTATTTTCTTCCAAAAATGCGGTCCGTGCCATAAATGTGAATCTGAAGCAATGTTATATATGGGCCGTGCAGTAGCAGGATATGGATAGGTAAAACCATTACCTGCCGTTACAGTAATACTGTTATCTTGCAAAGCAGTTATCACTTCTCCAGCCAATGAGTCACGTGCAAAAGGAAATTCACCACGACCAGAATAATAACGCGCGCGATTGCGAAACTCTGCCATTTCTAGACTTAAAGAATCAGGAATACATTCATCTTTGAACTGCAAAAAATTTAAATCAAAAGACGCTGACAATTCATCATAATTTGCAATATATCCAGCTTCACATCCCCAAAGATGAATATCTACTATTTTCCCTGGATGCATACGCAACAACCTACTTAAGCGGCGCGCGATTTCACTAGCAGAGCTTGGATCCCAAACACCATGTGTGGCTTTTTTATTATGTTCCCAATGACCATCTACAATTAAAATACTATTTGGTTGGCAAAAAGTTAAAGCCAAATCCAATGTTGCTTCACTACAAACATACAAAACTTGGGAATCTTCAGTTCGCTTACTATATGAAACATGTAATCCACATTTAATTTCCTCATCTTCTAAATAGCTTGCGTGAACTGCATGTATTTTACGGATAGAATGTCTAGATACACCCAAATCTGAATGTCTAGGAAATTCGGCATTAACTATTCCTGCCTTCAGATATAACTCTCTGGAAAATCTATGAAAATTTACTGCCTCTCTAAAAGCCGGATTTCTATCAATAGAATCTGTAATTCCTATAAAGCTAAGATATTCAATTTGCTGCAGTAAAGTAGCATCAGAAAATATTTGATTTAACTTATTACTAGACTCCAAATAAATATTTTCAGCATTAAACGAATTATGACGCATGGGATGAATAATCCAATTTATATTTGCATCATCACTAAATAAATCTCGTCGCATACCATCTAAAAATTCTAATACTAGATTCACATCTTCAATCACATTAGGGAACCCAGTTACAACAACTTTATATACAGAAATCTCTTCTGTGCTCAAAGCCTTATCTTTTCTTTTGGAATACTTCACGTTAATCAACTATATTTTTCATACTAAATTTGCTTGAAAATTATAAACAATTACTAAAAACAATCAAGATTTTTTTGAAAAACGAATTTTATTGACCACACATGCAAAAAAGTATACAATTTTCTGGATTTTGTATCCGGAGTAATAATAATGTATAAAACCATGATTCTGCTAACATCCAAATCCAATTTAACAATTGATAACTTAAATGAACGCATAAAAAAGATTAAAAAAGGCCATACTGGACGTCCGGCAAATATTAAAAGAATGCTACTCGCAGAAATGGACTCTCTAAATAAAATTATTACAGGATTAACACAAAGTGCTATTCAAATACCAGACTCCATAAATATAGCTATGAACGAACTTGGCGTTCTATTATCTGCTCTTGACGTTCTATTATCTGCTGAAGATATTGATACCAAACCAATCTCTGAATGCATTATTGATGTTCATACTAAAATTCAAAATGAAGTTGATATAAATTCTTTTATAAATATAGTTTATCAACAAATTATAACTGACTTAACTAATTCTGAAAAAATATCAGATCAAAATATGACTCATATAAAATCATTATTAGAAGTAATTCCAGAGCATGACCTCAAAGAGTTAGCTTGTGAATTAGCAAAACATGAAAACATTAGCAAAGTAGAAGTAACAAACTTTTTAAAACTTAGCGGATATATAAATCAATATAAACTAGATAATAAACTATCCAAACTTGGACTGAACAATGTTGCCAAATTCCCTATACCAGGCATTTTATTCGATAGAGTTATAGTTACCACAAAAGATTCACTTGAAGGACTAAACTTAATTATTAATTACCTAGAAAACACAGGCACAACTGTTCTAGATATTAGATCAGGCCGGGTCTCCGCTATTTTCATTGCCAATTATTATTCCCAAACCATGAGCCGATTACCATCTGGGTTTGAGATTGCCTGGGCTTTACTTGATATGCTATTTAAACGCTCAGAAATAGGAATAAATACTTTTGTAACAACATCATTTTATTGCGCAGAAGAAATCATGACAAAGTTAAATGATAACGCGACATTAGTATTAGACGGACATGGAGGTGCGATAAACTGCGTATTTGCAGATAAACCTAATTTTATGGCAGCGGAATTGCTGTCTGAAATAAAAGAATTATTAGTAAAAGACAGTACAGAATGCATAGATCACATAATCTTGCAATCTTGTAGCAGCGGAACCTTAAAACAACATCACGCTCTAACTACTTTTATTCCTAAAGACAAAGTGGGCAAAGGTCGACAAATAGTATTATCTGGAACCGATATCAAAGCTTCTGAGTTATTTGAAAAAGTAGGAGTGCTTGACTCACTTGCATCCCAAGTTTTTCAGGCTTTAATTGATAGTAGTCGCACTCAAACGGCATTCACTTTTACAGAAGACTTAATTTGTCCAGGAATTCTCATAGGAGAAGGTCATAAAGGTATCCCTAAATCAATTTTTGGTGCTCATTTAGCAACTCCATGGCCTCAAAATATGCTTGAATTAAATCAAGCAGGACAAGTTCCAAAATCCACAACCATTGTACTAGATGCTAAACACCGAAAGGCCGGTTCAGCTAGAGGATTTTTTCAAAGTATGGGTTTCACCTCTAAAAATTTCCGAGATTTAGCAGAGTTAAGAGGCGCCTCTTCTGCAAGTTTAGACGGTTCTATTTTCACAACTGATGATGAAGATATTTCTGAAACACCAATAAGCGGTATTCTTTCTGCAAGCTCTGGAGAAACTTTATTTTCACCAGAAATATCACGAAAGCGCTCCCCTGGAAGTAACAGTTCTAGCTTTTTTGCTAGGTCACTTAGTGACTCATTTGATACAAGCGGAGAAATAATAGAAGATGAAGCTCCACTCTCACCAATGCGGGTAGTTGATACTGACACCAATAATAACAACAATTTTATCACACCAATTAAAGATGGTAACCGACCTAAAAAGGCAAGAACAGGCGACCTTCTAACTAGTGACGGTGACGCATATATGGCCTCCTTAGAATCACTATACACAACCCAAGATGAAGATTCAGAAATTACGAATAGAATGGGATTTATGTAACCAAAATTAGACGGTTATTACATTGAAAATTAAAGTTTTTTCTAAAAGCGCATTGCCAAACGTTATCTAAATCCTCTAATATTCTAATAAATGTTATTTATTAGAATATTTTCTACCTATGACAAAATTTGCCCTATATCTTGCCGGCGGTGGTGCTCGCGGCGCCTATCAAGCTGGTGTTTTAAAAGCTATACATCATATCCTTGCTGTTAAAAACATCCCTTTTTCTATGATTACTGGCGTAAGTGTTGGAAGTATTAATGGTGCGATTTTAGCTGAATATGCTGATGATTTTGCAAGCGGGATAAGTAAGCTTGAAAACTTATGGAGTGAAATTCATTGCGATCAAATTTTTAGCGCTAAAAACTATGACTTAAGTAAATCATTAATTCGAAATTTAAGTCATTTGTTCATTAAAGGCCCGCAACCCACTCATTTATTAGATACTATCCCACTACATACATTCGTTAATGAAAATATTAACTTTGAGCGCATTAAAGAAAACATAGAAGATAGTAAACTAGAAACTATGGAAATTATAAGTCATTGTTATGAAACTCAACGAACTGTATCATTTTATCAACACAATCAATCGCATTTTGATGACTGGTATTACCCACGGCATTTAAGCCGCAGAGTTGCTTTAGGTCAAGATCATGTCCTTGCATCTACCGCATTACCACTATTTTTCTCAACAATAAAAATTGAAGGGGAACACTATGGAGATGGCGGTATGGGGCTTATCTCTCCTCTGCGAGGTGCTTTACGCTTTAAATTTCAAAAAATCATGGTAATTGGCACTAGACATTTATACGCAGCCAACGAACCAACTCGTCTACGTTCAAAAGATATCGGCTTTGCACACGTTTTAGGAAGTATGCTAAATGGAATATTTTTAGATAATTTAGATAGAGATATAGAACTTATTAATCGCATGAATGAAGTCACAAAGTTACTTTCAGCATGGAAAAAACGTAGCTCACCATGGCGTTCGGTTGATATTATTCACTTACGTCCAAGCGAAGATGTCTCTAAAATAGCACAATCTGATTATACAACTATGCCAGCACTTTTAAGAATGCTCTTAAATATATTAGGAGCACAAAGCCACTCGGGTGATTTACTAAGCTTTTTACTATTTGAAAAGAAATTCACAAAATACTTGTTCGAGCTTGGCTATAAAGACACTATCAAATCGGCTGATTCTATAACTAATTTTTTTAAAGATTATTGACTTTAAATAAATATCTGGTTAGCATTCACCCAAGACCTACACGGAACGGTCTTTTTGTCCAACCACCTTTTTAAGGAAGAATCATGTCATACATCCCTATCTTATTGCATAAATTTATCTATTTTCCATTGTTTATTTTTACTTAGTTGATTTGCTATTAATTACCAAATTGAGTCCAACTATAGACTTCTTTCGAAAGAAGTCTGATATGCACGGAGAGCACTCATGAAAAATGAAACTATTGATGAAATCATTAAGCTCGCAATTTCTACCTATAATAATAAACTTAAACCAGGTGAGTTTGCCAGAAAGGCTGCTCATAGGGCCGCATTAGATGCAGCCAAACTATATAATGCTGACCTAGCTGATTTTGCAACTTTAAATGCTGCAGCTGAGCTTTATGTAGAAATAGCTTGTGCTGTAAACTTTACCTCGCAAGTCACCGATAAAGCTGTGACTATGGTTGGAGCTTTAAATAATTATCAAGCCATGTGGGAAAAATATGCTGAAACTATTATTCCGAAACACATCACAGATAATTATTTTCAACAACTAGCTCAAAGCTCAGATAAAATCAGTCGCGCACTAGTTGAAACCATCGCTCCAACTTATGACACAACTAGCGTTTTAAATGTTATATCTCGCAATAAAGCCAAACGTGCGGCATTGTATGTATATTTAGATACGTATACAGTTGCGCGCACAGCCTATATTCGCGCAGCATTTAAAGCCCAAAATTACAATGGGTTGAATCAAGCATATATATTCCAAAAAACCATCACGGAGCGCCTTAAACAAGACTTAACATATGATATTATCCACCCCAACTTCATTTACGCTTTACGTAATGCATTAATTTTTAAGGCGTTACTGGCAATTATTCTGTTGCTCAGCATTGCTGGTCTATTATTGGCCATATTTAATTTGACACCCATTCCATTTACCCCGCTAATTTCAGCCAGCAGTGGCTCTATAGCTATATCCATGGGTTTGGTGGGTGGATGTTTTTTTTCAACCAAAAAATGTGCGCAAATTGCAAATGAAAATGCAAATCGCGCTGAAAACGCAATATTTTACTAATATAAGGAGATAAAAATGGAATTTGTAATTTTAGGAGCGGCAGCAGTATTAATGGCAAGTTACTTAATACCACTCATCATTACTTGTGTTGTTGGTGCTGTAACTATAGTCGTAACATTTGTTGCAACTAGAGCCTTTTATAAAAAAAAGAAAGAACAAGAAACTGAAATGGAAAATTCAAAAAAACAACAAATGGAACGCGATCACGCAATACATGAAGAAGTATCTAAAATTGCTCTCGAAACTGGTATAGATATGCAAACTTTAATAAAGCTCTCTAAAGAGCAACAAGCTGAACTTAAATATACTATTCTGGAGTTCATGAAAAACATTGAAGAAAGTGATACTGCAACCAAAAATTTAGCCTCTATTGCTAATACAATTCAAGAAGCAACGAATAATGCAACCTTACAAAATACCGATCTTCATCAAGAGCTTGAGCGCATGAAAAATGAGCTTATCCAAGTTTATAGTAAACTGAGCAATACTGAAAAAGCGCTAGCACACAAAGAAGCCGAATTAAAAATTACTATAGACCAACTTACTGATCTTGGAGATAAAATTGTCCAAAGTGGGATATTAGCCCAACTCGATAATATACAAAATCTTCAGCAAGAATATACAAAACTATATCCAAGTGCCGAAGAGCTTTCAGCCAAAAATTCTGAAATAATTTCATTGAGAGCTAAAAATATTACTTTCAGTAAAACCATAGACTCATTAAACAGAACCATTACTGAATTACAAACAAGGCTAGACGATCGCTCAGAAAATGAAAAAAACCAGATTCAAGAAATTCAAAAATTAATTGCTGATAATAAACTCCTAACCGAAACTATTGAATCATTAACAGAATCAATGGAAGAGCAAAATATAAAAGCGACCAAAATCACACAAAATAATTCGAGCCAATTCAGAATGTTTAAATGAAAATGGTTAATATGCAAAAACTGTGCCACAACTCCCCGGATTCCGCTTTGCTGCATCCGGGCTACATAGATAAAAACTCAGTCAAACGTAACCCAGGAAAACCGCGGCATAGATAAAAACCAAATCAAACGTAGCCCGGATGCAGCAAAGCGAAATCCGGGAAAACAACCTCAACCCAGGAGAAAAATATGCAAGAAAATAAACTACAAGAAAACAAAGTAATTAAAGAAGACTCCAAATTCTCTATTACAATATCTGTAGACCCATTACAGAAATTAAAAGAACTTACCGAACAAGAAATAAATAAATTAAATAGTCAACGCCTAACCATAGAATCCGTCCATTCCAATCTCGATCTTCTCCTCAAACGTTACGATCTAGAAAAAAGTTATTTTAGTCAAATATCCACATGGTATGGAGCAAAACCATGGTGGGTTAAAATTTTATTATTTATCTTAATTGCGGCCATAGGTGCTGGCATTGGCTTTCTATGCCATATGCCAATAACTATCATATTAATAACAAGTAGCGTATATATTTTCTTTGCGTTTTTCTTTATAAATCATTACGACATTCATCAAAAACAAACCAAAAGTTTATGCGAAGACATAATCGAACTTGAAAAATCTTTAACCAATACAATTAATCATTTTAATGAACTTAGCAATAATTTAAAAAAAATGCTCATCAACTGTCATGAGTTTAGCGCGCAAATGCTAACTGATATACAATGCTTACAAGAGAATGTAAATATTTTAACTCAACAAGTTGGAAAATATGAACTAATAATTTCTGAACTTGAGGATACCGAAAAGTCTCTTATCCAAACCACTCAAAAGGTCAAAGAAAATCTCATAGATGGAGATAATCACTATAAAGAATGTAGCGCAATACTCCAAAATCAAGCCTCACAAATTAGTGAAATCTGCGAGAGCCTCGCACTTAGCAATACATCCCTACAATTTGATGGAGAATACATGCAAGATGTAGTCGTTAAATACCAACATACAACGAATAAACTCTCTGAAATAGCAGAAAAAATGGGAAATTTACTAACTCACATAAAAAATAATAAAGAATCTATCGAAACAATCCATCAAATAAAATCATCTTGGTCTGTTGATAATTCACTCCATACTGCAAGTGATCAATTACCAATCTTACCAAATTACCAAGAAACCTTATCATTGTCATCACAAAACGACTTATTCTTCGATGACTCATCATCTACAACCAGCGCCTCATATTCAACCTTCAACGATAACTACTCTGACCAGGAATTTAATAAACAAATACTAGAAGAAGCAAGACAAACCAGACTGAAAACACAGGAAGTATTAAACAAAATAAACTTACCAAAAAATCTGAAATTTACTTAATTATCACATTCAAAGAAAGATGGAAAGAATTTAAAAGCCGCTTTTGCCCTGACAAATTAATTGTGATTTTTAAACTTCTTCACGCTTACGATATAATATAGCGATATTCCCTATTAGTTGGATAAATTCAGCTTCTAATGAGTCACATATTGACGTTGCGATACTTAAACGTTCTTCTTTATCTGCGCCGTTAATTTTGACTTTTATCAGCTCATGAGCCTCGAAAGCTATGTTAGTTTCGTCTAATACAGCTGATGTCAGACCTTTTGAGCCAATTATAATCACTGGATTTAAATGATGGGCTTGCGCTTTTAAGCTTTGTTTGTCAATTTTTTTCATACTTTATACTCTATAATTTTCGATGATAAATTATTGCACGTTTTGCTGTTAAAATACAGATAATTCTGTTATTATCCTAAATTATTCCTTATTAACTTTATTTAGCCAAAATCTCCGCTTCCTTACGGGCGCGGCTCGGTTGGAATTATTAATGAAACGCTCTAATAGTAGTAAACGTTGGCTGCAAGAACACTTTGCTGACCCCTTTGTTAAAAAGGCACAAGCAGAAGGCCTGCGAAGACGTGCGGTGTACAAACTTCAAGAAATTGATGAGAAAATAAATTTATTTAAACCTGGCATGACAATTGTTGATCTTGGTTCTGCGCCTGGTGGTTGGTCACAATATGTCGCAAAAAAACTTCAAAACACCAAATCTAGTAAAATTATGGCATTAGATATACTTTCTCAAGAGCCTATTCCAGGCGTTGAGTTTATTCAGGGGGACTTCGCAGAAGACGAAGTTTTAGAAAAATTATTAACAATTATCCCTCAACATAGTGTAGATGTGCTATTATCTGATATGGCACCTAACATGAGTGGCAATAAAGCCATAGATAATCCCAGAGCGATGTATTTAGCAGAAATAACTTTAGACTTTGGGCAAAAAGTATTAAAAAAAGGTGCAACGCTATTAATGAAGGTGTTTCACGGCGAAGGATTTGATGATTTAGTGAAACAAATCCGCAAAGATTTTGACAAAGTGAGCGTGAGAAAGCCACAGGCATCAAGAGCACGTTCAAAAGAAACCTATTTACTGGCGATAGGTTTTAAATTGTAGTAATGTTTATAATTATGTTGCATAAGAGGCTTTAAAGAGGCTCTATAAAAACTGAGGGTATTACCTTGAATGATATAGTAAAAAACTTATTTTTATGGTTAATCATTGCCATCGTTTTAGTATCTGTATTTAGCAATTTTGGTCCTAATAACGCTACTTCTAATAAAATTACATATAGTCAATTTATCAATGAAGTTTCTCAAGGACAAATAAGCGCTGTCAATATTGAGGATGACAAAATTATTCGTGGGATTACTAAAAATAATCAGCGTTTCGTTACTTATATTCCCATCCATGATAATGCCTTACTTGGTCAGCTTTTAAAGTATAATGTAAGTGTTAACGGTCAAGAAAAAGAACAAGAAAGTCTATTACTGCATATTTTCGTAAATTGGTTCCCAATGCTACTCTTAATTGGTGTATGGGTATTTTTTATGCGCCAAATGCAGGGCGGAGGCGGCCGCGGTGCAATGTCTTTTGGTCGTTCTCGAGCTCGTTTATTAGGTGAAGATCAAGTAAAAGTAACTTTTGCAGATGTTGCAGGTGTTGATGAAGCGAAAGAAGAAGTAAAAGAATTGGTAGATTTTTTAAGTGACCCAACTAAATTTCAAAATGTTGGTGGCCGTATTCCACGCGGCGTACTATTAGTTGGCTCACCTGGTACTGGTAAAACTTTATTAGCTAGAGCTGTTGCTGGTGAAGCAAAAGTCCCATTTTTTACTATATCAGGTTCAGATTTCGTTGAAATGTTTGTTGGGGTCGGAGCTTCTCGCGTGCGTGACATGTTTGAGCAAGCAAAAAAACAAGCCCCATGTATAATTTTCATAGATGAAATTGATGCTGTAGGTCGTCATAGAGGTGCAGGTCTTGGCGGTGGTCATGACGAACGAGAACAAACTTTAAACCAGTTATTAGTGGAAATGGACCGGACAAACCTCCATCAGGCAGAAGTACAGTT
>CAZADN010000015.1:0-19343 GCA_964483895.1 uncultured Legionellaceae bacterium | reverse complement strand
AGATAATTGAATAAATGGTTTTCCATTTGGTAAATAAGAAGTTTCTTCTATACGACGCTCTTCTCGAGAGGACATTATAATTAGATCATTGGCTCTAAATTCATTAGCTTGTTCTTGAGAAAAGATATCAAAATCTGTTTTGCCAATCAGCTCATGAACAGAAGAAAATCCTGCTATTTTAGCTGCTTGCTCATTTGCAAAAAGATAAACCCCATTGCTATCTTTTAGATAGATACTTCCAGGTAATAAAGATAAAATTCTAGAAATATCAATTGACCTATGGTGCATTTTGCATTAATTCCTATTAATTTTATTGCACAACCACTACAAAATAATCTATATATTTCTTTTGATAAGCTTTATAAAGATAATGAGAACATGATGCCTTATTTTTTATTTGCGATACCCATTTTTCATATCCCTCAAAAACATGCTCTCCTATTGAATAATAGCTCACATCAAAACCAAAATGCTTAAATTCTCTTACTATTTGATGAATTGGTAATAATTCATCTCCATCGATAATTAAATTTTCTTGTCTAACTTTACGGTAATTTTCTTCATTTGTAGAAAATTGTGCAGTAAATATGAGCTTTCCTCCTGGTTTAAGAATTCTTTTTATTTCTTTTGCAAAAGGAATACAAGTTTTAAAATGTTGGACTACTTCTACAGAATAAACTTTATCAACACTTTGATCTTTTAAAGTTGTAGCGCTAGCAGAAGCAACCAATAATTTAATAAAAATATCTTTATGTAAAGATTGATTTATTGCCTGTTGTGCTTTTGCAATTTGTTCTGCAACAATATCTATACCAATAATTGATTTTACTGTATATCGTTGTTCAATAATATTGTTTAGTCCTGTTCCACGACCACAACCTATTTCAAGTATATCATCATTTTCAACTAAACAAAGTTGTTCAATTATATGCAGATATAAATTTTTTGAACTTTCTATGCGATCTTCTTCGGATAAAAGTTGGTTAATTTCCATATTTTTCCAATATCCAAAATTAATATAATTACCTCTGAATTCCAATAAATCTCCCCAATTATTATTTGAACCATAATTTATTTCTAATTTATTTTTATCGACTAATGCGATAGATTCTTTTAGGTCCATATTTATTGCTTCAATATAATCATTTTCCATGCTAACTACTCCGCTATAGATGAGCTTTAATTAAATATTTCAATTAGAGGTTATTGCATTATTGTTAGAAATCGTAGCCCGTAAGGAGCAAAGCGGATTACGGGGAAAAGATTTTTTTAACTTTAGTTCAGAATAAATCTATTTTAACTTCATTGAGAAAGTTTGCTCCTCAGCTGGTTCACGCAGAGTAGCATACGATCGTGAAATTAGGTTTGCCGTTCTTAAAATCGGAGAGGCAATACCTAAAAGTATCGTAGCAATATCTAAAGCCACTGATGCCAATGACACACCAAGTTTATTTTGGTTACCAACTAAAGCAGATAGAATATTGAGGACCACTCGAATTAAATCAATGGCTAGACTAACCGATCCAACAAAAATATGGGTGAGTGGTCTAAGAACTATCATTAGTAGGTCTTTGCTAAATGTATCATTTGGTTGTTCTTTAGAAAATTTATATTTCCCTTTTCCGTAAGCGACGTTCCAATTTTCACCTATTGCGAACAGATAGTTTTTCTCTAAACCTAGAAATAGCTTGACATAATCGTCGTTATCTGTATCTTTTAAGCTATGTTCAGTATCCGGCACAATCTACTCCTATTAAAAGCATAGTGTATTTTAACTTATCAAAAAAATAAAGTCAAAATTTTGGCGCGACACATTTTGAATATTTTTGAAAATTCCGCTTGCTGACGTGCGCGTCTCAGATTAATGCAAACTCAGTGATAGACACTTACCGGGCGATTGTGACAGGATAAGGTTTTGTAAAATAAATTTCGCAGGCGCATTAGCAGGCGCAAACGTGATTGGCGCTTCGCGGTCTTTTTGATTTTTTCAAAAAATTGTAATGCTTATTTTTCCCAACCGTTGTCTAGTCTGGATTATCTATATTTTATCTTGATAAAATGCAAAAATTAGTAAAAAAATCATCCGCACAGTAAATTATTAACTTAAATACGTACCTCTATCATGCATAGTGCGCATGCTATTTAATATAGATTTATTACATATTTCCTGCATAATCGGAATAGTGCTTAATTCTCTTCCGGTATATATACAATACGCAATAATAAAACAATCTTCCCAAAAATTTTCATTTTTACGTGTATTAGATTTAGCCCATAAAGCGGTCCACATAAAATGAAACATCCAACTTTCTCGAGATTTTTCTATACATTCACTAAAAACCAACGGCATGGCAAGATGCAAATCACAGACTTTAACGCCATCAACTATATTTGAACAACTATTTACCAACTTATCAATCTGCGAACTTTCCATAAACCACGAATCAGCAAACTTTCTATTTTTCAGCCATTTTTTAGAACGATCTAATGAATCCTCAACTACTTCCGAAGTAAATGGAGATATAGTAACGCTTAAAGTTTGCATTAAATCTTCCATATCAAGGCGTTGTGGGCGAAAATTCACACCTATTTCCTCTTGAATCTCCAAAAAATGTAGATCCGGCACATTACCACTTTCCAAAGTTAACGCTAAAAAATGATTAACTATAAGTTCTAAATACTCTTTATCAATTGCTCGCAAAGTTAAAGTTTCATCATATGCTTCCTGATTAAAGGACTTTATTTCTTGCAATGTCATAACAGGGGTTAACCAAGCATCCTTAATTCCACGAGACTCTTTTAATAAAAGCCCGCACAATCTATTTTTACGATTTTTACGAATATGTATAAAAATACCTTGTGCACCGCCGCCATCAACCTCACTTGCTTGCATTTTAACTAATGAAGAATAATCGTAATCGCGCTTAAAAATAACCCCTTTCTTACGTTGAATTTTAAGCCAATTATCCATTTGCGCATGATAAATTTCCGGATATAAATTTCTTATCATTTGTAATCTTGATAATGCCTCTGAACTTAAAGTAATCTTTGAGATTAAAGACTCAAAAGTTGACCTTGCAACCTCTCTTACCTCAAATTTTGGATGCAATAAAGTTAAAATCGCAATTTCATGACCTTCTTCAATACTATATAAATCCAAAATTAAATCAATAAAAAAATCCGGTGGCATAGCACTACTTTGCGCAAAAAAATTTTCTGCAATATCATAAATTGAAAGATCAGAGTAATCCGTAATAAAATCTCGCATCGCATCCAAATGCGAACGCTCATCTAAAACATGCACATCAGTATCTCTATTAGCCAAGATATAATAAGCTTCCTTCATTTCATCAGATAAGTTAGTATTAGCGTCATAAAATGCATTTAAAATCGGCAACCAGAATGACAAACTACGTGTATCATTTTGAATTGCAGAAGCCAAACTAGACATTAATTTATGTAACATTCTTTCCGAATTTTTATTGCCATTTTCGGCAGAAGACTGTAACTGAGATACACAAACTTCTAAAATAAACACGCAAGCTGCATAATAAGAACCGTCAGCTTCTTCTATAGATTTTATGATATCTATTATTGGTAAAATAAACTCAGGATTATCTATAAAATCAATATAACAATCCGTATTTATTTCTTCATTTTGCTCAATAAAACTCTCAACTTCTTTAATCCAAGAATATAATTCTTTCATTTTGACTCAACTTTCCTAGGCAATCCTTTTTCATCAACTGCAACAAAAACAAACTCACCTTCGGTAACTTTTTCTTTATCACCACCACGAGTTAGTCTCTCAACCCAAACATCAACTACAAAAGTCATAGAAGTATTGCCAATTTTTACACATTCTACATAGCAACTAACAAGATCTCCCACGCTAACTGGTTTATAAAATGACATAGAATTAATTGCAACTGTAGTTGCGCGACCATCTGAAATCTGCTTTGCAAGTACACCGCAAGCCAAATCCATCTGTGAAACTATCCAACCCCCAAAAATATCCCCATTCGCATTTGTAGCACTTGGCATAGCTAAAGTCTGAATTACTAATTTACGTTCCTTAACAAATTTATTCATCCTTAATCTCCATTTTTAAGCTTTGCTAATGCATCAGCCATTGCTGTATTAAATACATGTGAGCTTTTTTGCGTAGGCTTATTTTTAACAATTTCAGGACGCTTATTAACTTTATTTACTTTTGGAGCATCAACTTTTTCACTATCTTCCAAAGCTAAACTAAAACGTTTTTTACTCTTATCTACATCAAGGACCTTAACTTTTATTACTTTACCAACTTTAACATTAGTGCCAATTTTTTCTCTAATTGACGGCAAGTGAATAAGCCCATCTTGAAATACGCCAACATCCACGAAAGCCCCAAAATTAGTAATTTTACTAACGATTCCTTCTAACTCTAAATCTTTAACTAAATCATTAATACTTACAATATTAGGATTAAATTTTGGTAATTTAAAGCCACCACGGGGATCTTTTCTTTTATACTTTAACCAATTAATAATATCTTTAATAGATTCTACATCATGCTTTGTATCGATATATTCCTCGGGAACAAGTTTATCCAACAATTGATGATTAAAAACCAATCCTGGCAAATCTTGCGCCAATTTCTTAGCCATTTTCTCAACAATATAATAAGAATCAGGATGGACATTTAAAGTATCTAAAATATTATTACCACCATAAACAAAAATAAATCCTGATATTTGTTGAAAAATAAAATCATCTATCTCTGAGACATTTTTAAGCTCTGCACGTGCATTAAATTTACCATTTTTTTCACGATACTCTATAATTTTATTCGCAATATCAACAGTAATACCCGGCAATTTACAAAGAACTGCAAAACTAACTTTATTTAAATCAATTCCTATTGTGCAAATACTATCTTCAAGGACCTCATCAAAAACAGTTTGATATTTATCACGCCAGAAATCATGCTGTAAAAGTCCTAAATTTTTATTATCTATTTTTGCAAATTCATTTAAAGGGTCTTGACTGCGTCTCGCAACAAATATGGCAGGACTTTCTACACTCTCGTGATTTTCTTGTAACCCGTAAGCATCAATAATACTTACAGATAAGCGCAAATCAGAATACATTTTTGCCAAATGTCTACATAATCTTTCAACATCTCTATATCCGGCTAAATTTGCAATACTAATTAGTGATACATTAAATCGCACAGCCATTTTTGCAAGACTTGCTAGAGCTTGATACCAATCACCTTGCAAGCCAAAAGGATAAATAACACAATTTTCAAGTGGCCTCCCAAGCTCGTCAATAACTGCAACCGCCACTCCACTTTTTGCATTAGGCACCAACCCCATTGTCACAATTTGACCAGCGCCTTGTAAATAAAACAAGCTACGTAAATAATTTGCTAACTCTTTATCTACTGAAGAGCTAGCTACATCACGTAATGTATGCAATATGTCGGCTTCGATCTTAGGAAGCAATTTCAAATTCCAAGCATCTTCAATAACTTTTGCGAGCCAAGAAGAAGCTAATACTTGAGTTTTATCCAAATTAAAATTGCTACAAATAGCATCAACACCATAATCTAAACTATTAGCCAGAGTCACAGAAATTTTTAAATAACTATCCGCCCGACCTTCAAATATTTCAAAAAGCTTTTGTGCTGGTATTTGTTTAACTTGCTTAGAGTAATTTGCGTATTCTTTATACTTACTAGAGTTCTTATCATTCCGCGCTTTAGAATTAACTGAAGATAAAAATGCATTTTCCCAAAAATGCTTGCGTAAATTATTTAAAAAAATCGCGTCTTCAGAAAACTTTTCAAGCAAAATTTGCCTAGCACCTTCTAATGCCATTCTATTATTTAAAACACCACTTTCATCATTCACAAACTTTGCCGCAAGCTCCTCAGGGGAATTAGCATATGACATTAATAACTTTGTGGCTAATGGTCCAAGACCACGTTGTATAGCTTGCAAAGCTTTAGATTGACGCTTAGGCATATATGGCAAATAAATATCATCTAAAATTTGTTTGGTTTCAGCTTTATTAATTAGTTCATGTAATTCTTTTGATAACTTATTTTGTGACTCAAGAGATCGAATAATGGTATGACGTAACGCTTCTAACTCGCGCAAATCATGATGTTCACGAGCAATGCTACGTATATTTTTAAGACTCATCCCAGAAGTTTGGGACTTACAATACTTGGCAATAAATGGAATTGTAAATTTATTGGCCAAAAGCCCAGCTAGATCTAAATACTTTTCTTGCATTAAGTTAATCACTCAACTAATTAAAACAATCGCTAATTTTACAACAAATTAACAATAACATTAAAGATAAATTAATCATATAATATTTTTTTCTAAAATATATACAGGATGTTATCTATGAAAAAAAACCTGCTGAATGTGATTGCTTTACTGCCTTTTATTGCTTACGGCGCTGAAAACCATATTACACAAAAAAACATATCACCATTTGCTGGGCTCTATCTAGGAGCTGGTGGCGGCGTAAACATGCAATTTTTTAAAAGTGATTATTATGATACTTCCGAAGGAACTCATCATTGGATTAATTTCGGTAATGATGGTGGTAGTGGACATCTATACACAGGTTTCAATCATGAATTGCGTAGTAATTTAATGATTGGCCTTGATGGACATACGCAATACAATTGGACAGCTCCATCACAACATACACACAATAATATTTCTTCTTTTGATTCCATGAAGTTACGTTGGCAAGTTGGTATATCACCTAAATTAGGCTACGTATATAAAAACAATCTTTACTATATCATAGCTGGGCCTGAATGGGTGCAATTCAGGCATTCTGATGTGGCAGATGATGGTACTCATGGTAACGATAACAAATATTTATTCGGTGGATTATTTGGTTTTGGATTATCTCAAAACATCCTCCAGAACCTAAATTTAGTTGAACAATTTAGTTATGGCACTTTTCATAGTACCAGCTATACTCTAACAAATAGCAATAAATCAACAATTAATGACCCATCAGAAGCAACAGTCATGTTCGCATTGGAATACCATTTTGGGTAAAAACCAGAGATTATTCCACTGTCACTGACTTAGCTAAATTTCGCGGTTGGTCAACATCTGTCCCTTTGGCCACCGCAACATGATAAGCAAGTAACTGCAAAGCAACTGCATGAATGATAGGAGTTATCAACTCCCCAGATTCTGGTAGTTTTACATATTTTGCATTTTCAAAATCAAAATTAATTTTTTCATCAGCAAAAATATACAATTTCCCACCACGAGCATTAACTTCGCATAAATTAGATTTTAATTTATCAATCAAGTTATCGTTAGAAGCAACAACAATTACTGGCATTGAGTTATCAACTAAAGCCAAAGGCCCATGCTTTAATTCTCCAGCAGGGTACGCTTCTGCGTGTATATATGAAACTTCTTTTAATTTAAGGGCCCCTTCCAATGCCACGGGGAACTCAACCCCTCTACCCAAAAACAGTGCATTAGTTTTATTAATGAAATCTTCGGACAACAGTTTAACCGTATTATTTATCTTAAGTACCTTATCACAAACTTCAGGTAAAGATTGCAATTGTTTAAATACTTGTTGGGCTTTATCTTCATCTTGACATAACACGGCGGCTAACATTAAAAACCCTGTTAACTGTGTAGTAAATGCTTTAGTAGACGCAACACCTATCTCAATTCCGGCTCTTGTAAGCAATACAAAATCTGATTCTCGAACAAGTGAACTAGAGGCAACATTACAAATTGCAAAATTACCAATATAATTTAAACTCTTGGCTTTAGACAATGCCGCCAAAGTATCAGCCGTTTCCCCAGATTGTGAGACGGTTATAAATAAAGTGTCATCCCATACCACGACGTCTCGATATCTATATTCACTGGCTATCTCAACTTGGCATGGAATATGCGCTAAAGATTCAAACCAATATTTAGCAATTAATCCAGCATGATAACTAGTTCCGCAAGCAACGATATGGATTTGCTTTGTTCTTTGTAATAACTCTTGGGCTTTATCTCCAAAACTTGCTTTTAATACCGCCAAGCTTGTCATTCTACCTTCCATAGTATCAAACAAAACTTTACTTTGTTCAAAAATCTCTTTAAGCATGAAATGTCGATAATGGCCTTTAATTGAAGCATGTCCATCATCAAATAAAGGTTTTTCTTCACGTGAAACTGGCTCATTATTTGCGGAAAATATCATTATTTCATGTGGGGTCAAAATCACACTATCGCCTTCTTCAAGATAAATTACCGACTGCGCGAAAGACTTAAGTGCCAGCGCATCTGATGCAATAAATTTTTCATCAATTCCAATTCCTAAAACTAAAGGGCTACCTTTACGAATTGCCACTAATTCATGTGGGCGTGCGCACGCGATTACGCCTATTGCAAATGCACCATGCATTTCTTTGGCTGCAGTTTGTACGGCTTTTACAAGAGAATCGAGCTTTTTAAAATAATAATGAATTAAATGTGCGGCAACTTCAGTATCTGTTTCTGAAACAAATTTATAACCAAGCTCTGTAAGTTTAGAACGTAATTTCTCATAATTTTCAATTATACCATTGTGCACTATCGCCAATTCTTCGCCTGATACATGTGGATGTGCATTTATTTCTGATGGCTCGCCATGAGTTGCCCAACGGGTATGTGCGATTCCTGTTGTACCTATTAACTTTTTTTGCATCATGGCATCTGCTAATGCTTGCACCTTACCTTGAGCTCTTATTCTGTTAAGTTTACAATCTTTGTCAATAACCGCTATTCCAGCAGAATCATATCCTCTATATTCAAGACGACGTAATCCTTCTAATAAAACCTTACTGACATTTCTAGATGAAACGGAACCAATTATTCCACACATAATACCTCCCTTAGAATCTGCCTAGACTTAGATAACAGCTTCTTAGCCTTATTTCTTCATAGCTCTTTGCTTAGCTAAATTCCACTCACGATCTTTGATAGATTGACGTTTATCATGAGTTTTTTTACCTTTAGCCAAAGCAAGACGCATTTTTATTTTATTATTCTTCCAATACAAAGATATAGGAACTAAAGTGTACCCTTGTCTTTCCACTGCACCAATCAATTTATTTAACTCTCGCCGATTTAACAAAAGCTTTCTGGTTCTAATAGGGTCTGGTACATAATGCGTGGATACAGTTGGTAATGGCTGTATTTGTGCCCCAAGCAAATAGGCTTCGCTGCGTTTTATAATAACATGAGCATCAGTCAAATTCACTCGCCCTGCACGCAGGCTTTTAACTTCCCAACCTTCAAGCGCCATGCCGCTTTCCAACTCTTCTTCAATAAAATAATCAAAACGGGCTTTTTTATTCACTACAATCGTGGCACTATCTTTAGTATCGGCAGACATAAAAAGAACTACTTTTCTTAAAAAACAATTTGTCTATCATAGCATAAGCATAGATTAAAGTAAGGATAAAGAGAAAATTATGGACAACATAAACAAACAAAAAAAACTATTCGTACTTGATACAAACATTTTAATGCACGACCCATCTGCCATATATCATTTTCATGAGCATGACATTTACTTTCCAATGGTGGTTTTAGAAGAGCTTGATAAACATAAAAGCGGTATTTCCGAAGTAGCACGTAATGTCAGGCAAACTAACCGTACACTAGTTGAAATCATGAATAATGCTCCGCATGAGCAGATAGTTGCAGGCATACCTATTCCTGCTTTTACTATGAATAATAAGAAAGTTGCAAGCAGCGGGCGGATTTTTTTCCAAACCGAAGATTTTGCAGACTCTAGACCAATTTCTTTACCAGGATTAAATGCGGATAATACATTATTATCAACGGCATTAAATTTACAAAAAAAGCATCAAGATAAACAGATTATTATTGTTTCTAAAGATATTAACTTACGCATAAAAGCAGGAATTCTTGGAATTAATGCCGAAGATTACTATACAGATAAAGTTCTTGATGATGTGACTTTATTACATGGCGGTTCGCATACAATTGCCAATGACTTTTGGGATACTCATGGCAAAGATATGTCATCATGGAAAAGCAATGGCAAATCTTTTTATAAAATTGTTGGCCCATCTACCAGTGAATGGTATCCAAATGATTGCCTAAGTACTGAAGATGGTGAATTTCAAGCTATAGTTAGAAAAATGGAAGGAAATGAGGCAATCATTGAAGTAGCAAATGATTATCGCTCTGAAAAACATACTGTTTGGGGTATTAACGCGCGTAATCTTGAGCAAAATTTCGCTTTAAATCTATTACTCGATCCGGAAGTAGACTTTGTAACTTTACAAGGTTCAGCTGGTACCGGTAAAACTTTATTAACCATTGCAGCAGGTCTTACCCAAGTTTTAGATGAAAGACGTTATAATGAAATTATTATGACCAGAGTAACAATACCAGTTGGCGAAGATATTGGCTTTTTACCGGGTAGCGAAGAAGAAAAAATGGCTCCATGGATGGGGGCATTAATGGATAATTTAGAAGTCTTACAAGGACGCCAAGAAGGCGGAAGTTTTGGCCGAAGTGCCACAGAAGATTTATTAAAAAACAAAATTAAAATTCGCTCATTAAACTACATGCGCGGCCGTACATTTTTAAATAGATTTATAATAATCGACGAAGCACAAAATTTAACCCCAAAACAAGTAAAAACCTTAGTAACTCGCGCAGGCCCTGGCAGTAAAATTGTTTGCTTAGGAGATATAAAACAAATAGACACACCATATCTAACTGAAACAACATCAGGCCTAACATTTGCCGTAGATAGATTTAAAAGCTGGGAGCATAGTGCACATATAACCCTAACAAGAGGAGAACGTTCGCGTTTAGCAGATTATGCTGCGAATAATTTATGAACTAAAAAGTCAATCATAATTCGATGAAGCGTTCAATTTCACTCAATAAATAAACAGGAAGTGTAAGAATACCTTTATCTGTATCGAAGGACAATGGTAATTGTGAAACACGTACGCCTAGCGAGAGGTTTTTTTCTTGCATCATGACTTGCAATGATTTTAAGCGACCAATGGCGCCTGCTTTGACTTCTATAGGGATGATTCGTGTCCCGCATTGAATAACAAAATCAACTTCAGCTTGGCTATTTTTTTGTTCTCGGGCCCAATATTGTATATTGGCCTTTTTATAAGCTGGTTGGTAGGCCAGCAGCTCCTGACAAACTAGCTGTTCAGCCATTTCGCCTCGGTTAATTAATAAAATATCTTCATTCATTAATACTTGTGAACGCAGCCCACTTTTTGCAGCTAATAATCCAATATCTAAGAAAAATAACTTGTATTTGCTAAAGTTGATTTGTGAATTTAGGGGTAAGCCTGTTGCTGCCGTTGAGTAAACGCGCTCAATCACACCCGCCAACTCTAGACAATGGATGGCCTCTTTCAAAAAACGGGAGTGTACGTCAGGATTAATTTTATGATATTTTGTTTGCTGTCCGATCAAGTTGGGTAACTGATCGAAAACAGTTTTTAAATGCGTTTGTTTTGCCATGGATGCGTATTTGGCAAAATCATCAATATAGGTTTCTAAAATTTGGTGCTGTGTTTGCTGAAAAGCGCCGGTAATTCCTTCGTCCATTAAATGACTAACAACCGCAGGCATGCCTCCAAGCATCATGTAGACCTTTATTTCCTTGAGTAGAGCCTGGTGTATAATCGTTGGGAGAGGATTTTCAAGTGTTGCTGACTGAATCGCTTCTATCCATGTAAATTTTTTTATGGCATTTAAGTATTCAATGAAGGAAAGCGGTTTTAAATACAAATATTGCACGCGACCTACGGGCATTTTAAAACCTGGTTCTTGCAATGCAAACTCTAATAACGATCCAGCTGCAATGACATGTAATTCGGGCATGTCTTCTTTAAAGTAACGTAATGCTTGAATTGCACGAGGGCATTCTTGAATTTCATCTAAAAATAACAGTGTTTTGCCGGCGTGTATACTCTTGCCTTGATAAATGGAAATTTTTTGTAGGATTTCTTTTGCTTCAAATGTTGAAAAACATGCATGATATTCTGGTTTTTTCTCAAAGTTAATTACAATGGTTTCATTAAAATGTTGCTTACCAAATGCCTCGACTAAATACGTTTTTCCAACTTGACGTGCGCCACGAAGTAATAATGGTGAACGTTGCTTGCTGGTTTTCCATTGAATCAGCGCATCTTCCAGTTGTCGTTTCATTTGACCCTATAAAAAGTACTATAATATGGGGTTATTTTAGTATGATTAGTACAATATTACAATGTATATATCGTACGGTTGGGTTTTTTGGATGAAGTCCATGGGCAATATCCTAAAAACAGTACGTACGAATATTGATTAATGTACGTACGTTTATTATAATAAACATATGCATTATCATATAATATATTACATTTATGCCAATAACTACTTCTAAGCTTAGACAGGATATATATCGCATTTTAGATTCAATTATTGAAACTGGTGAGCCTGTGGAAATTAATCGCAATGGTGTTATATTACGTATTGTTCCAGAGAAGCATACGTTTAAAAAGCTCGAAAAATTAAAAAAAAGAAAACTAACAGATGAAAACTCCGATAACTTTACGCATATTGACTGGTCCAATGAATGGAAATTTTGAATTATGTACTTTCTTGATACTAATGTCGTCATTTGGCTTTATCAAGCGGAACTTGACAGATTTTCAGAAAAAATTAAATATATTTTAGAAAATTCTGACTTATTCATCTCGCCATTAGTTAAATTAGAATTACAGTACCTATATGAAATTGGTCGCATAAAAAAACCTTCTGATAGTGTTAGTAAATCTTTATATAAAGAAATTGGTTTACAAGTACATAACATTCCATTATCAATATTAATTGAAAAATCTCTAGAAGAAAATTGGACTAGGGATCCTTTTGACAGACTGATAGTAAGCCATGCTAAAGCAGAATCTGCATTCATTATTACCAAGGATAAAATAATTTTAGAAAATTATGCAAAAGCCGTTTGGTAAAATTCTTTACATCTTTGAACGCTTCTCCGTATGTTTATCAACCTGCGGCAATGAAGAATCTGTGTTATTTGTGCGCTTTTGTCTTGCAGAAAATATTCCTTGCTGATCAAGTGCTCGGCTCGGCTTGGGTTTTGGTATCTCATCCAAAAAGCGATTATAATGCGCCATTGCATAATCATTAGCAACAAAAGTGTGGTCTCGCACTAACAACACGGCTTCATTTGTCCATCGTGATTGCATAACGTTAAAAAAATTAGACTCTTTATTTCTATCTTTTTCTAACACGCGCTTCATCATGACGGTTAATATCGCCGCTACAATTTGGCTTGCGCTCCTATTTTCTCCTAGAAAAACTAATAACATCTGATCATATAGGTTATAGGGCTGTTGATTAGGAAGATTATAAAGAATTTCCTCCATTTTATTCGCCGTCACAAAAGGTTCTAAAAAAAGTGTTTTTGATTTTGTGAGCAACGAAATAATTAATCGATACTGCCATTTACTCATAGAATCAGATACGCGAACCACGACCTCTTCTGAATTAATTAATTTCATAGATGTTCTAATTTTCTCATCTGTAAGCAAACAGGAATGACTAATTGAACAACTAAAACTTAAATGAATATCACGCGTTAGCGATTCTGAGATAATTGATAATATATTAAGAGGCATATAAGATTGTATTTCAAAAATCATACCTTTACCTTGACTCGCTTTAAAAAACCCCAAAAGCGCTTCTGGTGTAAAATTTACAATACCATCAAACCACAAAGTAACTCTAATTTTTGGTTTTGCCATTTTGGCAATTTGTTGCAATTTTACTAAGGGAAGATCAGATTGCAATGCAATTATATGGTCATATGGTAAATTCGACATTACTAAATTAATTTGATGTATAGATAAATTTTTGTCAATTATTAAAACTTTTTCGCTTGCCATTATTTGTAATTTAACAATAAGTTCATCATCGCATAGATTCGAAGGAAGATAATAAAACGGCTTTGTTATTTGTTTGCGATGCATGCTCAAATCTTGGTTTAAAGAATCGTTCAAAGGAGCCATATTCAACGAAGTTAGGACGCTGCATGCCGATGCATTCACAACCCTGCCAGTCGTTCCTAACTGTTCGACATCTGGCGATATAATAGAGGAATGATTCGTCTGAACTAAAGAAGTTGTACCATTGAGTAAAGACATAGTAGCATTTTCGACTGAACAAAATAACGCTTGTAAACAAAGCACTAACAATTCATTTGCGACAAACAATTCACAAAACACTTTTCTTATATAGTTACATGTTTTTGGCGTGTATTTTTTATTTAAATCACCCCATATGGCTAACAATGCCTCTTCAAAATCATTTAAAATCATGAATAAATCATTTGGTTTAATAAAAGGCTTGATCGCCCGAAGAACATCCGTAGAGCCCGTTGCAAAAGCCGCGAGAATAAAGTCCCAATTTTTTGAGTTGACACAAGATCTAAGATCTATTGACCTGTGTCGAGAATAGATTTTGCTTTTTTCCAGTAGATATTGAATTAACACAACATCATATTGAGCAATAGCTAAATGCAATACAGACTGATGTTGACTATCTTGTGCCACTAAGTCTGTTTTCGTATCAGATAACAACTTATCTATAAACGCTATTTTATCTTGGCTAGAAATGTTACTCAATATCACACAATGAAGAGGAGTATAACCATTTAGACTAGTACGGCGATTGGTATTTGGAGAGAGCTCAAGTACACGCTGAAGTAATTCCATGTCACCTTGTCGACATGCAAAATGTAATAGTGTTTCATGTTCTTGTTGTGATTCAGGTAAAAAATTTGATGACCCGTTTTCTTTCATAAATAACGGTAGATCGATTGATTGAAAAGTCAATACTTCGATATTAGGGAGCATCCCTATTTCCCCATTAATGACTACTTCTTTATAATATTCTTTATGCAATTCATAGCGCTCAAAAGAAGTTAACCAGCTATCATCTTCATGCAGTGCCCGATAATTGGAAAAAGTATAATTATCTCCATAATAAATTAAAAGCTGTTTCCCTGCTTCTATGGAACGCTTAAGATACACATACACCTTATCGTTTTTAGAATGAAAATAAGTATTTGCGGATTCTTCTGAAGGCGCACTATTAATCATACGCTGCCAACTTCCATAATATTCCGCACTGATTTCGACATGATTATCTAATTCAACAGTGTATAAATAATTCTTATCTTCATTTGAATCATTTGAGTCATTTTTTTTGGTTTTATCACAAACACCTTTATATTCACCTAAGCAATAAGGATATTTTAATTTCTTTGAAAATGCTTTTTTAACATAAACACCCCATGAATGGTGGTTTTTATCTTCTTCTAAAAGCGCAACTGGGGCAATAAAAATATTTTCTTGTTCTATATTTAAAAAATCTCCCAAGGAACAGTTTTTATTTTGCTCAAAACGAATTTGTTTACCAGTTTTATCTAAAATTTGTTTTTCTAAGCGCGCAATACCTTCTGGTGTGAAAGGAATACCTACACCATGCTGAATAATAGACTCTGGATTCAGGGGGGTTGGCTGACGCACTTGAACGGAGTATTTTTCTTTACGAGATGATCTAAGCATGATTTCATGGGTTTATTAGTTTTCAGTTTGCACATTATATAGTATTATCAAAAAAAATCAAAACATAGTGCGCTTCAAACCGGCTTTTAATTTTTTTCATACATAGTGTATAATGCTCCTATTAACAATTACCCTCTTTATTTAGTGGAGCAAATATGTGCCCAAAAGCTATTACCTTTGATGATGTTTTACTTGTACCTGCGTACAATCACCATGAATCTCGTCGCGTTGTTGACATTAGCTCAACTGACAGACTTGGTAAGTTATCACTTTCTTTGCCAGTTATGAGCTCAAACATGGATACAATTACTGAAAGTAATATGGCAAATTTCATGCATAGCAAAGGTGGAATTGGCGTTTTACATAGATTTTTAAGTATCGAAGAAAATATTGCACAATTTAAAGCTTGTACTGGTAATACATTCGTTTCTATCGGCTGTTCAAATGCAGAGCTTGAAAGAGCAGAAGCGTTAAAAGATGCTGGCGCGGATTTTTTCTGTGTGGATGTTGCCCACGGTCATGCAAAATACGTTGGTAAAACTTTAAAACAATTACGAGATATCATTGGCAGCAGATGCATTATGGCTGGTAATGTTGCAACTTATGCTGGCGCTGATTACTTATCTTCATGTGGCGCAGACATAATTAAAGCTGGAATTGGCGGTGGCTCAGTTTGTTCAACCAGAATCAAAACTGGTTTTGGTGTACCAATGCTTACTTGCATTCAAGATTGCGCAAGAGCAGATCGTTCAATAGTTGCCGATGGTGGTCTTCGTACTCCTGGTGATATTGTAAAAGCGATTGCATTTGGAGCAGATTTTGTCATGATAGGTGGTATGCTTGCTGGTACAGAACCTACTCCTGGCGAAGTTATCGTTAAAAAAGATGGAAGTAAAGTAAAAAACTATCGAGGAATGGCATCAAAAGAAGCACAAGAAGTTTTCCTTGGGCAAATGCATGAATGGAAAACCGCTGAAGGTGTTTCAACTGAAGTTCCATACCGAGAAACTTCCGAAGCTATTATTGCCGATATAATTGGCGGATTACGTTCAGGATTAACCTACGCAGGCGCTAATACTGTCAGTGAATTACAACGCAAATTAAATTATGTAGAAGTAACAAATGCTGGCAGAATTGAAAGCATGCCACATAAATTAATGGAAAGCAGTAAATAGTTGCCCAACCGCATCAGGTTAGCTTATTTTGTAACCATTCACCGCAATCCGCCCATTCTGGTCGGTTTGCTGTGATGAGTAAAAAAACAAGAGAGATTTTTTATTAACAGGACTTACGAAAAACTCCGAGGTCAAGGCAAAATTTGTTTTTGATGAGAGAGTTTAGATTAACTAAATGACCGAATCAATGGTCTCCAAGTAGCACCCCTCCCTGTTAATGCGACCAATACTTAATATGAATCATACGTACAAAAAAATATTTGCATTTGGCAAGACAATCAGGTTGACTGAGCAAAAAATTAATGCCCCCATTGCAAATGAACACGCTCATCGATTCATGTGGCATTGCGATGATAATCTATTTTATTTAGCAGTGCCTGGTGTTGCTAGCTTTCTAGCCATACCTGAAAAATATTCAATAACAATCGAAAAAGAAACAGAAGAAATTTCTATCCATGTACTTAACACCTGGTTACTAGGTACTATGATGGCATATATACTTCAATACCATAACTATTTAGTTCTGCATGGCTCGGCCGTACTTATCAATAATAGAGCAGTCATTTTAAGCGGCCAATCTGGAGCAGGTAAATCCACATTAGCCAATGCGTTAGTGCAAAAAGGTTATCCGTTTATCACAGATGATCTTGTTGTCTTGAAACAAAATCACAAAGGCCAGTATTATATTTTACCTGGACCTGCAAAATTAAAACTATGGAAAGATGCGATGCAGCATTTTAATCATGACGTTAATGATGCAGTACCTGTGATGCTAAAAACCGATAAATATGCTATTCAAGTCAAAGAGGCCTGCGATAAACCGATGATTCCCATTAGTTCTTTTTATGAACTAAATATTGCGTCGCAAGCTGATATGTTTCATTGTGAGGAACTAAATGGATCTCAATCTTTGAAAACACTGATACAAAACGCCTACCGCTATTTTATGTTAAAGCCTCTTGGTAAGTTGCAAATTTTTTTTCAAGACTGCAATGTGTTATCTCAACAAATTACGGTACACAAAGTTATACGGACAACACGTTTTGATGAGCTACCTCAAATCATCCAACGTATTGAATTAGATCAAGGAATTGCATCATGAATTATTTAGAATCAGTTATCACAAGAGACCCGCAAGTTTGTTTTATTCAAACCAATTCTGATGAAATTGTCATTTTAAATCCTGTCGATGAGAATCTTTATCATTTGAATAAATCTGCCGTTGATTTATGGTTATCACTTGATACACCTAAACAAATTTTAGAATTAGCACACATACTTGCTGAAAAATACGATGGATATCCAGAGGACTATAAAAATGATGTGAAAGAATGGATAGAAGACTCTATCGATAAAGGTTTATTGATTCCCATGGATAATGAGCTCTGATGAAAATAGCAACATTTTATCATAAAGAAGATGTTTTTTATTAATTTTTTACTCATTTGTAGTTACTCCAATGCATTTTAAACCCGCAAGAAAAACCATCACGACGACATTGATGTTCATTGTCTCTTTATATTGTTCGCAAATAAGTGCTTTAGGATCTTCGTGTATTTTGTTAGGGCCTGAGCCTTCATTCATTATTAAATTTCACCATCCTCCGCCATTATTACTTGCCCGCGAACAATTGACTCGTGGAGATTTAAGTCAAATTGCCATTCCAGGCATAAGACTCACTCATGCAAGGCATATGGCGCAAGAATATTATGTTGTACACTTTAAATCTGAAAAACAAGCCAATATTCTGATGCAAAAAAACTCTTCAGGCTCAGAATGTTATTCGTCAAAAGCATTATTAAATATAACGAATAAAATTAAACAATCGTCTATGATTGCAGAGGTTACACCTAACTTTTTATCTTCCGTCATGGAAATCTCTCAAGAAAATAGCTCTGTACAATGGAATCTGCAAACACCACCTGGTGGTATAGAAGCTGAAAACACTTGGGTTGATTTCACAAGAGGCGCACCTCACACGACGATTGCCGTTCTTGATACAGGCATAGTGAATAATGATGCATTAAATCCTAATATTTTACCTGGTGTCCATTTCACCAATGCAGGTGAGGTAGGAGTATCAGCAATACCTTCTTGCATGGATTGTGCTGGTTTTAATCATGGTACGATGGTTGCAGGTGTTATTGCATCTACTGGAGAATTAGCCTATGGTCAAACACTATTTGGTGTAGCACCTCATAGTACTATTTTGCCAATAAACGTTTTTACTAAATTTACCGATCAAAAAACATGCGGTTTCCCGCCATGTCTGTTTTCATATCTATCAGATCAAATCAATGCACTAGCATGGCTATCTGGCAATAATTTTGCTAATTTGAACTCTCCACCTTCAACAATTGTTGAAATTAACATGAGCCTTGGTAATGTTACGGCTTGCCCCGTTGTCGCGCAGTATGCTTTGAAGCAATTACAAGAACGTGGCATCTCAGTTATCGTCGCGGCTGGAAATCAAAATAACGATGCAGCTCGTGATTATCCTG
>CAZADN010000014.1:14281-20177 GCA_964483895.1 uncultured Legionellaceae bacterium | reverse complement strand
CCCTAACTGACCCACCCAAACCACACCCACCACCCCCTTCCGGTCGCTGCATTTATTCATAAATAATGTATAATAATATTTTAATTACCCAGCGCCGCGACCGTAAGGGAGTGGAGACCTTGAGGGAGTGGAGCTTTTGATTTAGCGGAGACCTTGAATTGACAGGAGCCTTATCCATAAATACAAATAAAAAAAGGAGAACGAATAATGCAAACATTTTATCAAATTCTAGGAATATTAAGTTTTATATTTATCGCGTGGATATTGTATAGAAGTATAAAATCTCGCCCTGAAGTGTTTAGTAAAGAAAATTTAAGTAAAAGTTTTTTTAGCATGGGTATTTTAGGCGTTATTTTAATTGCGTTTGTTGCGTTATTAGTAATGTTGGTTCGAGCAACTTAGTTTCTAAAGAGGTCTAATGCTGGTTTTTTTTGGTATAATATAACCCGTCTTTTAATTTCAGATGCTGATGAATATTCGGGTTTTTAATAACTTCATTAGAGAAATTTTTCACAAGTAATGATTCTTTTACATAGGTTTCTAAACAGCTATTATTGACTAGTAGTCTATACCAAAGATTTTCTGTTGCGAATTTATATTTATTTACTAAAGGGTTATAAATTTGTGATGCTTGAAAAATAGGATCTATATCTATAATAATCGCTGCGTAGTGTTGATTTTTATGGATAACAGTTTCACCGATATTAAATTTTGCTTGTTTTATTTGCTTTGAGTGCTTCATAAGGTTCTCTTTGTGTATTTAATATATATATCGTCAGAGAATCGCAAAGCTTAATATCTACCTAACCTTCAGTTTTAGCGGTAAACATGTATAATACAAAAAAGTAGTTATAAAACTAGGATATTAGTAATAGTATGAATGTAACAAAATTAGTAGAAGATATTGTAACTTTACATAAAGATTCTATTGAAAATTGGTATGTAGGCGGTGTTACTGTTTATGGTGAAGGGTTATTAAAAGTTATTGTTGAAAATCACGCATTTAATTTTAAGCTTTGGCAAGCGGAAGATAGAGCGCGTCGTGAAGACAAAGGATTTGAGTTTGTTTATTTAGCTAAACGAGAAATAGATTCTTGTAATCAACAGCGTAATAATAAAATGGAAGAAATCGATGGATTGCTGTATAATGCATTATGTCCAGCTCATGTCACCGATTGTAAAGTTAATTCAGAAACCCCTGGGATGATTATAGATAGGTTGTCTATCCTATCTTTGAAGTTGTATCATATGCTTTTGCAGAGTAATCGACAAGATGTCAGTGTATTGCATCGTGATAAATGTATGCAAAAATCTCAGGTGATAGCATCACAAAAAGAGCAGCTAGGGAAATGTTTAAGTGAGTTATTACAAGAGGTTATGACTAAAACTAGAACTTTTAGAGTTTATCATCAGTTTAAAATGTATAATGATCCGACACTAAATCCCGAGCTATATAAGAGTATGTCATGATGTAGCAAGCTCTGGAAATTTTTTCGAACTAATGAGAGATTTGGGTGGTTTGTTTTTATCTGCCTACCCTCATCCGCCCCGCGGGCACCTTCTCCCAATATTGGGAGAAGGAACTCTGATATTAGGTATGAATTATGGTAATTAATATAGTTAGACAAAGTATAATTGCATTTTTTGTGTTATTTTTATTAATTGTAAAAACTTACGCGCAAGAAGTTCTGCCAAATGGTTGTATTGCTGTAGTAATAAAAAATGATATTGTTACTTTGAAAGTGGATAAAAATATGTTTATTTTTATTCATAATTTATCAGAAGAAAATGTTTGGTTAGTTAATCAAGCTGATGTGGATAATCCTCAATCAGCTTTAAGCAGTGAAATAGTTGCTGGTACTTGGTCGGCTTTGGCTTTGAATCAAGCACCTCAAGAGTTAAAACTTAGTTGTATAGAGTCTAAACCAGGGCATGAACAGAAAGTATCATGTCAAGATGTATTGGCTATATGCCAATGGCCTAATACAAAAATATCTGAGGATAAGAAAGGCATATTTTTTGTGGCTGAAAGCATGGATTTATCTGGTTTAACAGCATATAGTGAGAGAAATGGATATTCTCTATCGTAAATTTTAGGAGTGTATTTTTTAGTGAGTAAAAAGTTAAAAGACCCATATGCAGATCGTGAGCGTCAGAAGTATGAAAGACCTCTTCCAAGTCGAGAATTCATTTTAATGATTCTTGAGGATGCGGGGCTTCCTATGACTAAAAAACAATTATTTAACATCTTAGATATCGGTGAAGAAAGTGATCAAGATGCTTTAAATTATCGTTTAAAAGCCATGCTGCGTGACGGGCAGATGATGCAAGATAGGCGCGGACGTTATTGCTTGTTTGATAAAATAAATTTGATGAAAGGTAAAGTGTTTGCTCATCCAGATGGTTTTGGATTTTTAATTCCCCAAGATGGTGGTAATGATATGGTTATTCCAGGCCGTGAAATGCGAGAGGTTATGCATGGGGATGAGGTGTTAGCATATCTTGCTGGAGTTGATAGACGCGGGCGTCAAGAAGTTAAAATTCATGAGGTAATTGAGCGAGCTAATGCAACAGTAGTTGGGCGATTTTTTGCTGAATTAGGAGTTGGTTTTGTTGTTCCTGATAGTAAGCGTTTGACGCAAGATATTACTATTCCCTTAGATATGCAAAATGGCGCGCAAAATGGGCAAATAGTTTTAGTTGAAATAATCGCATTTCCGAGTAAACGCAATCAAGCAATTGGTAAAATAATTCATATTTTAGGTGAGCATATGGCGCCTGGTATGGAAACAGAAGTCGCGATATTATCGCATAATATTCCAACTGATTGGCCAGATGCGGTGTTAGCAGAAGTTTCTAGAATTAAACAAAATGTGAGTGATGAGGAAATTGCTAAGCGTGCAGATTTACGTAATATTCCGTTTGTAACAATTGATGGCGAAGATGCGCGTGATTTTGATGATGCCGTTTTTTGTAAAGAGAAATCGCAAGGCGGATATCAATTATATGTCGCTATTGCTGATGTGAGTCATTATGTAAGATGTGGTTCGGCTTTAGATAAAGAAAGTGAAAAACGCGGAAACTCTGTATATTTTCCAAGTAAAGTTGTGCCTATGTTGCCGGAAGCATTATCGAATGGAATTTGCTCTTTAAATCCTAAGGTTGATAGATTATGCATGGTTGTTGAAATGAGTATTTCTGTCGAAGGTCAAGTTACTCGTTCTAGATTTATGCGTGCGGTAATTCACTCTGAAGCTCGTTTGACTTATACCGAAGTTAATAATTGGTTAGAAACAAAGCCTGAAACTGTGAGTGAAACTGTTTGGGGAAATATATCTGCACTTTATAAGTTATATAAAGTGCTTGCTAAGGCTCGGTTTAAGCGTGGCGCAATGGATTTTGATACGACCGAGACTAAAATAGAGTTTGATAGTAATCGTAAGATTAAAAAAATAATTCCATTAATGAGAGGCGATGCGCATCGTTTAATTGAAGAATGTATGTTGATTGCGAATTTAACTACGGCAAAATTTTTATTAAAAGCTAAAGTACCATCTTTATATCGAGTGCATAAAGCGCCTGCTCCAGAAAAAATCCTTGATTTACGCCAATTTTTGAATGAATTTGGTATAAAACTTGGGGGTGGTAAGCAGCCTAGTCCAAAAGATTTTGAGAAGGTGTTGGCTAATATAGGCGATAGACCTGAAAAGCATATGATAGAAATGGTAATGTTGCGCTCTTTGAAGCAGGCCGAGTATACAGAAGAGAATGAAGGGCATTTTGGTTTGGCTTATTCTGCATATACGCATTTTACATCACCAATTAGGCGTTATCCGGATTTATTGATTCATAGGGCTGTAGCTTTTCTTTTAGATAATCAAGAAGATAGTAAGTTTGGTTATAGTAAAGAAGAAATTAATCGTCTTGGTAGGCATTGCTCATATACGGAGCGCAGAGCTGATGATGCAACGCGTGATGTTATTGCTTGGTTAAAATGTGAATATATGCAAGATAAGCTTGGTCAAGTTTTCAGTGGTAAAATTTCATCTGTAACTGGTTTTGGTATTTTTGTTGAATTAGATGAGGTTTATGTTGAAGGGTTAATTCATGTAACATCATTGGGTCGAGATTATTATATTTTTGATGAGTTAAAGCATCGATTAGTTGGCGAGCGCAGTGGTAAAGTTTATCGCCTTGGTGATAGAATGAAGGTCTTGGTTTCAAGAGTTGACATGGATGAACGTAAAATAGATTTTGAGTTAGCAGAAGAGTAATGAGTGTGCAGTTAATATATGGCATTAATGCCGTAATGATGCTTTTAAATAAGTCTCCCCAAAGAGTTCAAAAAGTAATATTAAATAAGAATAGAGATGATGCACGGATGCGCGCATTGCGCGATCTTATTTGTAATTTGGGTTTATTTGTTGAAGAGCTTCCATCTATAGAAATGGATAAATCTTATCCTGATTATGTGCATCAAGGCGTGGTTGCTTTGATTAGCAAAAATATAAATTATGGTGAAAACTCACTTGAAAGTTTACTTGCAAACTGTACTAATCCCCCATTAATTTTAATACTAGATGGGATAACAGACCCACATAATTTAGGTGCTTGTTTACGTGCAGCAGATGCGGCAGGGGTTGATTTTGTTATTATTCCTAAAGATAAAAGTGCAGGCGTTACGCCGCTTGTAAGTAAAATTGCTTCTGGTGCTGCCGAAGTTTTACCGATTGTGCAGGTTACAAATTTAGCTCGAGCTATGCAAAAACTTAAAAGCTTGGGTGTATGGTTATATGGAACAGATCTTAATGCTGAAAAGTCATTGTATGATTTGGAGCTTACCGGGCCATCAGCATTGGTTATGGGTTCAGAAGGTAGCGGGATCCGTAGGCTTACGGCTAAAGAATGCGATGTATTATGTGATTTACCTATGTCAGGTCATGTTGAAAGTTTAAATGTTGCAGTTGCTTGTGGAATTTGTTTGTATGAAGCCGTACGACAGCGTAGATTGAGTATAAAATAGTTGGTTTTAGGGTAAATGGATATATTAGAAAAAATATTTAAATTAGAAAAAGATGCGGATGAATTTGGTTTTAGATGGGATAATCCTGCGCAAATATTACAGCAAATAACAAGTGAGTGTCATGAAGTTGCTGAACATCTTAATAAGCACTCTTCAGTAGAAAAAAGTCTGGAATTACAAGAAGAAATTAGTGATTTAATTCATGCTGCATTTTCGTTGTGTGTTTTTTGTGATTTTGATATCGAAGAAACTATAAATATTAGTTTAGATAAATTTACTAAGCGGATGTACATGGTTCGAAAAATTGCAGCAGAAAAAGGTATTGATAATTTAACTAACCACTCGTTTTCTGAACGTATGCAATTTTGGGATGCGGCAAAAGAGAGACTCTTATTAATCAAACAGGAATCTAAGATTACGGATAAAGAGATTTTAAAAGATTTTGAGGACTTAGTGATTTATCCTTTGTTAGATATTGATAAAGCCTTAAAATCTTTTAATCAAGATAGAGCATTGGTGCATGATATTTTTAAATCAATGGTTGAGTATGAAATTCCAGATAATTTACAAGTTATTTATAAAGCGCGATTAGCAGGGGATTGGGAGACAATTTCTGATCTTATTCATAAAATGAAAGGTGGGGCCATGTATTGTGGCACAACGAAGCTTCAATATGCCTGTATTAATTTTGAAAAATATCTTAAAAAAGAGAATATGGAAAATTCCCTAGCTTTACTTGATAAGGTTTTAGAGATTTGTGATGAAACACAAGCTAAAATTAAAAGCTGGCTTGCAGATAAAAAAGAGTTTTTTAAGTAGATAATAACCATAATCCGAGCCGCGACCGTGAGGGAGCGGAGCCTTTGGTTTGGT
>CAZADN010000014.1:0-14181 GCA_964483895.1 uncultured Legionellaceae bacterium | reverse complement strand
GCGGACCGTGAGGGAGCGGAGCCTTTGGTTTGGTGCGGACCGTGAGGGAGCGGAGCCTTTGGTTTGGTGCGGACCGTGAGGGAGCGGAGACTTTGGTTTGGTGAGGACCGTGATGGAGCGGAGCCTTTGGTTTGGCGCGGACCGTAAGGAAGCTGAGCTTTAAGATTGTTGATGTGTAGGAGCAAGATCATCTGGCGCTGGTTTTGGTGTTTCCGCTGATAAAGTTATAATTTTACTTTTTAGTTCTTGCATAGTTGGTGCATGAAGTTCATTGTAGGTCAGTATCTTTTTTAAATTGCTTTTGGCCGTATCTAACATGATTTCAATACGAGGTTTATCTTGGTTTGTTGCTATTAATTCTTTAACGTTTTTTACCTTACTTAAGTAATCTTTGTGAAAATTATCAGTTAAGTTTTCTAAATTATTTTCGAGTTTATAGATTGCATTTATTGAGTTTAAAGAATTATTTTTGCCATTCGCAATTTGATTGGTTTGTATGTGATAACTTAGTTTATATTTATAGAATTGAATTTTTTGAGCGCTTCTCGCGGATTTTACTATCATATCAACTAAACCATCCCAGATTTTCTGTTCTTTGTGGTCTGATATTTCTATAGAGTTGTCGTCGCTCATATTAAGTCCTGTGTATATGACAAAACCGAACTGTAGGTTGGGCTGTAAAGCCCAACGTGTTCAGGGTTATAGTCAAATCATGTTGGGCTTTACAGCCCCAACATGATTTCTTAGAGTAAGAAATATTATTTTATATTTTATGTTCCAGCAAGTCCACCAATAGCTACTGCTTCAGCCGTCGCAGCAGCTTCAGCCGTCGCTGCAGCTTGAGCTGCGGCTTGAGCTGCAGCGGCTTGAGTCGCGGCTTGCGTAGCTGCTTGTTCAGCAGCTAATTGAGTCGCGGCTTGTGTCTGAGCTGCTTGTTGTGCCGCTTGTTGTGCCGCTTGTGCTTGTTGTGCTGCTTGTTGTGCCGCAGCTTGTGCTTCGTTTGCGCCTGCTTGTGCATTTGTTGCAGTTGTACTTGCTTCGCTTGCAGTTGCTTCAGCTGAAGATGCGGTTGATTCAAGTGTAGATGCTTGTGATTCTAGAGAGTCAGCTGTGTTATTGAGCTCGTTCGCGTTATTTTGCGCAGTTTGTGCTTGGTTTTCTAATTGGTCAATAGTTTCTTGGTCTTGGCCTGTGTCTTTGGCTTGCTGTAATTGCTCTTCAGCTTGTTTAGCACTTGCATCAGCTTGTCTTGCAGCTTCTCTAGCGTTTTCAGAGGCGACCCTTGCTTGTTCGGCATTAGCTCTTGCTGTTTCGGCAGCTTGTTGAGCGCTTTCTGCTTCTATATTTGCAGCATCTGCTGTTTGTTGAGCATTATCTGCAACTTTTTGAGTTTGCGAAGCATTTTCTTGGGCTGGTTCAACCTTTGCTTCTAATTCTTTGGTGTTTTTTATTGCATCTTGATGTTTAGCTTTAAGTTCATTCGCGTTTTTCTGTGCGCTTTCAGCTTGTGCTTTGGCATTGGCTGCTTCAGATTGTAGCTTGTCGGCATTTTTTTGTAATTCCGATGAATTTCTTTGCGCTATTTGGTCTGGTTGTTCTTTTAAATTACTCACAGGATCTTTTGGTGTGTCTTGTGTAGCACTCATTTGTGCACTAGAGACATTTTGTTGATTTGCTTGAATTTGAGTTTGACCACTTTGTGCTTGTTGTTGTGATTGCGAAGTTTGCTGAGTTTGCTGACTCTGACTCTGACTTTGATTCTGATTCTGATTCTGATTCTGATTCTGATTTTGGTTTTGGTTTTGTTGTTCTTGTTTTTCTTTAACTTTTTTTAAATGTTCAGTAACCTTTTGTTTTACATATTTTTCTACGGATTTTTCAACGATTTTATTTAATAAACCGCTGACTTGTTCATCTTCTTTTTTTTCTTTTTTTTCTGCCATTACTTGTTAGTCTTAGAAGTATGTTATATTTTTATATTAGTATTTGTGAGAAATAAAATCCATTAATATTATGATTATAGAAGATTTTAAATATATGTGGTGTGGTAAAGAGATAAAATCTTTACAAAGTGCAGATGTTGACTTGCTGAAGTGTGTAAATTTATATAATAAACCACACGGAAAGGCCATATTGTTATTGCATGGCTTTACTTCATCACCCGCGGTTTATCGTGAAATAATTCCTGCTTTAAAAGATTATGATGCCATATATTGTCCAGTTTTGCCTGGACATGCTAAAAGTATAGATGAGTTTTCTAAAGCGACTGCAGAACAGTGGCTTGATTGTAGTTATAATGCTTATTTGAGTTTAGCAGCTAATTATAAAAAGATTGATGTTCTTGGATTATCTTTAGGTGGTTTGTTAGCTTTAAATGTTAGTCACAAATTTCCAGTTAATCATTTGTATTTACTTGCTCCGGCATTAAAACTTAATGGCTGGATAACTAGTTGGTTGTGTGCTGCGTTTTTTTGTAAATTTATTGGGTTAAAGAAGATAAAAAATTATGGTGGAAATTTACATAGTGATAAATTTCAAGAGATAACATATAGACAGTTACCATTAGATACTATTATTCAACTATTAACTTTAATTAGAAGTTATAATTTTAAAACCCCAACTTGCCCAACGGATTTATTTTTAGGTAGATTCGATGAGGTAGTTGATTCAAAAGCTGTTGCGGATTTATTTGTTAACTCTTCAAAAACCAATGTTCATTGGTTAGAAAATTCCGCGCATGTTTTGTCACTTGATGGTGATTATTCAAATATTATTAGTGTTTTGCAAGCAAATATTTAGACATAGAACATTCTGTGTTATAATCGCATGCGTTGGACATTTAGAGATAGATTATGATTCCTGTTATTGCTTTAGTAGGTAGACCAAATGTTGGTAAGTCGACCTTATTTAATCGTATAACCAAAACGAAAAATGCTTTAGTTGCTGATTTTGCTGGCCTTACTCGTGATAGACAGTATGGTGAGGCAAAACATGAAGGCAAGCCATTTGTCGTTGTTGATACCGGTGGGATTGGAGTTGAGGACTTGGCTATTGATGCTTTAATGTCTAAACAGTCATTACATGCTCTAGATGAAGCCTGTGTAGTATTATTTATAGTTGATGCAAGAACTGGAATTACTCCGGTTGATTTAGATATAGCTGATAAGCTACGTAAAATTGATAAGGAAGTAATCGTAGTTGTTAATAAAATAGATGGTTTAGATGTAGATGTTGTACGCGCCGAATTTTTATCATTGGGATTTATTAATGTCTATGGAGTTTCTGCAACTCATGGGCGAGGAATTGCGAAATTATTACATAAAGTCTGTGAGGATTTTAGTAAAGATGAAGAAGTAGAAGGTATTGCTGAAGATACCATTAAAATATCATTTATTGGCCGACCAAATGTTGGCAAATCTACTCTAATAAATCGTATATTAGGTGAAGATCGCGTGGTTGTTTATGATTTACCTGGTACAACTCGTGATAGTATAGAAGTACCGTTTAAACGTGATGATCAAGATTATATTTTATTTGATACTTCTGTTATTCTTAGGATTTATAATGTTAATGAAAAGATTGAAAAATTTTCAATTATTAAAACCTTACAGGCGATTAAAGATTCGAATGTATGTGTAATGGTGATTGATGCTAAAGAAGGTTTAACTGAGCAAGATTTGCGGTTGTTAGGTACAATTATTGAGTCTGGTAAAGGGCTTGTGGTAGTTGTAAATAAATGGGATGGTTTGGAAGAAGATTTTAAAGAAAAAGTTAAAGAGCAAGTCGATAGAAAATTATGCTTTGCAAAGTTTGCTAAAATTAAATACATTTCGGCTTTGCATGGAAGTGGCGTTGGTTTATTGTTTAAAGATATAATTCAAGCATATCGTTCGGCGAATCTAAATTTATCTACACCAAAGCTTACGAAACTTTTAAATGATATAACCACAAAACATGAGCCGCCTTTGGTAAATGGTCGAAGAATTAAGTTGCGCTACGCGCACGCTGGTGGACATAATCCTCCACTTATAGTTATTCATGGTAATCAAGTAAACTCCTTACCTGATTCTTATAAACGTTACTTGCAAAATTCTATCATTGATGAGCTTGGCTTAATAGGTACGCCTTTGCAACTTGAATTTAAGAGTAGTGATAATCCTTTTAAAGATAAGAAAAACGTTTTAACTGATAGGCAGGTTAAGAAAAGAAAGAGGCTACTGCGTAAAGTTAAGAAGTAATTTCTTCAAGTTTGGCATCGATTCTTGCTTTTAAAAACTCATCTTTGCCAACTAAAGTTTTAGCTAATTTTAATTTGCGAACAGCATCTTGAATTTCGCCTTGGAGGATATGGCATTCGGCTAAAGTGAAGTACGCATAGCTTTGATTATGGTTTTGTGCTTGTGCTCTTGCGAGTTTTTCGCATAATGGTATATCGCGGCGAAATTCGCGATGACCATTTAGGTATACGCTTACAGCTTTATCGAGGTTTTTATTTCCAAGTAATGCATCGCCATATTCAGATATAATTGTATAATTATCAGGATAATTTTTATAAAGCTCGGATAGGATTCTCACACTTTCAGAATAATTTCCATTTGCTTCTAAGGCATGAATCATAGCTACTTGATAAAATAAATTATTGGGATTTTCTTGGATAAGAGGTTTTAAATTTTGAATAGCGTTTGTATTATTGCCCATATTAATTTCGGTTAAAACATATCCATACTGACAGGCATTATTAGGCGCGGTTTTGCGGCATTGTTTTTTATAAAATTCAAGAAGCTTTTTAGAGTCATCACTTACTTCGACACGAATTAACTCTTTAAATAACCTATATTGCATATTATCAGGATAGGATTTTTTAACTTCACCCATACTACGATTTTCTGCTTCGGCAATACGATCTTCATCTAGAGGGTGGGTTCTTAGTATTGCTGGGATGTTATCTGTATAATAATAACGTGTTGCCTCTTGCATTTTTTTAAAAAAGTTTGCCATACCGCGTGGGTCTAGCCCGGATTTTATTAGCATGTTAATGCCAATGCTATCTGCTTCTTTTTCATTTGAGCGAACAAAGTTAATATTATCTTGAGTAAATCCAGATAATGCTCCCATCATTGCTCCAGAACCTAGAGTTGGATTAATTGCGCCTAATGCAATTGATGCGAGTATACTTGCTAACATTGGAATGCGCATTTGTTTTTGATGTTCGAGCATGCGATACAAATGATGTTGGCGTACGTGCGCCATTTCATGCGCCATAACTCCTGCAAGCTCGCTTTCATTATCTGACACAAGAATTAGTTGGCTATTTACTCCAATATGCCCCCCAGGGCCTGCAAATGCGTTGATTTCTTTAGAGTTTACAATGAAAAAATCTATTTGGGTTAAATTGACAGGTTGGGATAATATTTTGGCTAAATGATTTATGTAATCTACAGCTAACGGATCGCGAATGACGGCATTAGATTGATTGATTTCTTGTACGAACTGTTTTTCTAATTGATCTAGTTCATCATTGGAATAAGCAGAAAATGCATATATATTTACTGGATATATAAACACTAATATGAGTATATTTGTATACCATAAGGTCTTTTTATAAGCTTTTTGTCTAACTCTATTATTAAGTTTAAAGAAGACTACTAAAAATCTTAATAATTTGTTATACTTTGCGGCAATAAAATGTGTGGTTGTTCTATGCATAAACAATTTCTACTAAAAGCTTTAGAACAGGCTTTTTTAGGGAGAGGAAAATGCTCCCCTAATCCAAGCGTTGGTGCTATTGCTGTTAAAGATAAAACTATTATAGCACAAGCTTGGCATCATGGTGCAGGAAAGTCTCATGCCGAGCAATTATTATTGACAAACTTCCCTGAGAATACGTCTGGAGTTACTTTGTATGTGACTCTTGAGCCATGTAATCATTGGGGGCGTACGCCGCCATGTGTTGATGCTATCATACGTCATGGGATTGAACGGGTTGTTTATGCTTATAATGATCCAAACCCAATTGTGTCATGTAATAAAACCCCGCTTTTATTACGAGAGCAAGGTATTGAAGTTATTCATTACGAAGTGGCTGAAATTACAGATTTTTATAAAAGCTATCAATATTGGACGAAAACTAACAAGCCTGTGGTTACAGCGAAAATTGCGCAAACACTAAATGGTAAAATAGCGCCGTTTGATGGTAAAAAAGTAATGTTATCAAATGCCAAGTGCGCTGCTTTTACGCATAGGCAACGTTTATATAGCGATGTTATTTTAACAACAGCAACAACAATTAACATCGATAATCCATTGCTAAATGCAAGGGTTGATGGTGTGGCGCATGCTAAACATTTAGCAATATTAGATGCAAAGCTTAAGTTAAATATGGATTCTTTGGCAATTGATTGCGCTGAAGTTTGTCATGTTTTTTATGATAAGAGTTTAATAAAGCCAGAAAATCATAAAAAATGTGTTTATCATGGATTGGAATTACAAAAAGGTAAATTTGACCTAGAGGAAGTTATTTGTCATCTGGGTAAGATAGGGTATCATGACGTTTGGGTTGAAGCTGGTGGTAAACTATTTACAGCTTTACATGAAGAAAAATTGGTACAAAGAACATATTTGTATATAGTCCCTACTTTATTTGCAGATAATGCTATTAATGCTTATAGTGCAACGGGATTATTTGACTCACCAAAGTCTATAAATTGGCAAGAGATGGATGATAATATGTTAGCCATAATAGATTGGGAGTGATGTAATGAATGATTTGATTAGAGGTTTTTGAGTTATGACAACAAATCTTTTTAGCTCAATAGAAGAAGCTGTTTCAGCCATTAAAGCTCGGAAAATGATTATCCTTGTTGATGATGAAAATCGTGAGAATGAGGGTGATTTAGTAATTGCAGCAGAGTATGTGACGCCTGAAATTATTAATTTTATGTCGCGTTTTGGGAGAGGCTTAGTTTGTTTGTCTATGGCAGAAAATTTAATTGCCAAATTAGATTTACCAATGATGACTGCATCAAATCGTTCACCTTATGGCACCGCATTTACAGTATCTATTGAGGCTGCAACAGGAGTGTCTACTGGTATTTCAGCTCAAGATAGAGCGCACACAGTTAAAGTTGCAATTGATCCCTCAAGTGGTCCTCAGGATGTTATTTCTCCAGGTCATATTTTTCCACTTAAAGCCCGTCAACTTGGTGTTTTAGAACGTAAAGGTCATACAGAAGGTAGTATTGATTTAGTAAGATTAGCAGGATTAACTCCAGCAGCTGTTATGTGTGAAATTATCAATGATGATGGTACTATGAGCCGCAGAGAGCAATTGTTAGCTTTTTCTAAAGAACATGATATACCAATAGTGTCTATCGCTGATTTGATAGATTATAGAATTAAAACCGAGCAATTGGTGGATGTGATTGCGAAAACTAGATTGCCTATAGATGGTCATGGCGAATTTACCATGATGCTTTTTAAAAATAAGCTTGATAACTTGGAGCATTTTGCGTTAATTAAAGAGCCTAAAGTACCAAATAAAGTTCCATTAGTGAGAATTCATTCTGAATGTATTACCGGCGATGTATTTAAATCATCAAAATGTGACTGTGGTGCGCAGCTTGAGAAATCATTAAGTTATATTGGCGATGAAGGTGGTTTAGTTATTTATTTACGCCAAGAAGGTCGAGGTATTGGTCTTTCTAATAAAATTAAAGCATACTCTTTGCAAGAGCAAGGTTATGACACAGTTGATGCTAATACTCATTTGGGTTTGCCAGTTGATAATCGTAATTATGAAATCGCTTTTCAAATTATGAAATATTTGGGTATCGAATCTGTTAGATTGATTACTAATAATCCTAGTAAAATTAAAGCGGTTGAGAAGTATGGAATTAAAATAGTTGAGCGGGTTCCAGTTATTGTACCTGCAACTTCTGAAAATTCTGCATATCTTAAAACCAAACAAGAAAAGCTTGGGCATATGTTGGCAATGGGGGATAAAAAATGAGACACATACAAGCAGAGTTAAATTCTCATCCCAAAGATTATAATATTGCTATTGTCGTTAGCCTTTTTAATGAAGAAGTTACAAAAGAGTTATTGGCTGGTTCTTTAAAACGCTTGTTAGAATTGGGCGTTGCTAAACAAAATATTTTAGTTTTAGAGGTTCCTGGAGCTATTGAAATACCACTTGCATTACAGCGAGTTTTACAAAACTGCAGCTTTGATGCTGCAATTGCTTTAGGAGCCGTGATTCGTGGAGAAACTTCACACTATGATTATGTGTGCCAACAGGTAAGTAACGGCGTGCAAAAGATTTCATTAGACTTAGATGTTCCGATTATTTTTGGAGTTTTAACAACAGAAAATTTGGCTCAAGCTTTTGATAGATTAGGTGGCGCTCATGGCCATAAAGGTAGAGATGCAGCAGATGCAGCTATTTCTATGTTAGAAGTGTTGGCGAAAATTTAAATCAGGTAATTTTATGACAAAATACATTTTCATTACTGGCGGTGTTGTTTCTTCTTTGGGTAAAGGAATAGCCGCAGCGTCGCTTGCAGCAATTTTAGAGGCACGTGGCTTAAAGGTAACTTTAATAAAATTGGATCCATATATAAATGTCGATCCAGGTACTATGAGTCCTTTTCAACATGGAGAAGTGTTTGTTACGCAAGATGGAGCAGAAACGGATTTAGATCTTGGGCATTATGAGCGTTTTGTACGGACAACCATGACCAAGATGAATAATTTTACATCTGGTAAAATATATGAAAACGTAATCAAAAAAGAACGTCGTGGTGATTATCTTGGTGGAACCGTACAGGTTATCCCGCATATTACGAATGAAATTAAGCGCTGTATTAAAGCAGGCGCTAATGGTTCGGATATTGCGATGGTTGAAATCGGTGGGACAGTTGGTGATATAGAATCACTCCCATTTTTAGAAGCAATTCGACAAATGCGAATTGAAATAGGTAGTGATGATACTTTATTTGTGCATTTAACTTTAGTTCCATATATAGCAACTTCCGGTGAAACTAAAACTAAACCAACACAGCATTCGGTTAAAGAGTTACGTTCTATTGGTATTCAACCAGATATTTTAATTTGCCGCTCAGAACAGCCTTTATCTGCTCAAGATAGGAATAAAATTGCTTTATTTACTAATGTTGAAAAAGATGGCGTAATTTCTTTGTGTGATGCGAAGAGTATTTATCAAATTCCAATGATATTACATGAACAATCATTAGATGAAATAGTGGTTAAAAAATTAAGATTATCAGCTAAAGAAGCAGATTTGAGTGAGTGGCAAAAGGTGGTTGCTGCCCAAGCCATTAAAAATAAAACTGTTAAAATCGCTTTAGTTGGTAAGTATGTAGAATTAACAGATGCTTATAAATCAATAAATGAAGCATTAATTCATGCGGGTATTCATTCTCAAACAAAAGTAGATATTGTCTATATTGATGCGGATTTAGTTGAAAAACATGGGGTTGAGTTACTTAAATCTGTAGATGCGATTTTAGTACCAGGCGGATTTGGTGAGCGTGGTGTTGAAGGCATGATTAAAGCTATTCAATATGCACGTGAAAATAATATTCCATTTTTGGGTATTTGTTTAGGATTACAAACCGCAGTTATTGAATTTGCAAGAAATGTCGCTAATTTACATGGCGCAAGTTCTACAGAGTTTGATAAAAATACTCCATATCCTGTTGTTGGGTTATTAAGTGAATGGATGTCAAAAGATGGTGAAGTACAGTTACGTGATGAAAATGTAGATTTAGGTGGTAGTATGCGTTTAGGAGCGCAGATTTGTAAATTAAACGCTGATTCAAAAGCTTCAGTAATTTATGGTAGCGAGAGTATTGTTGAAAGACATCGTCATCGTTACGAAGTTAATAATAATTATGTAGAAGCATTGGTTAATGCAGGCTTATATATTAGTGGGCGTTCAGCTGATGGTAATTTGGTAGAAATGATAGAGCTTGAAAATCACCCTTGGTTTGTTGCATGCCAATTTCATCCTGAATTTACATCTACTCCTAGAGATACTCATCCATTATTTTTATCATTTGTATTGGCTGCTTGTGATTATCATACAAAGCATAAGGAATAAGCATGGAACTTTGCGGGTTTGAGATCGGAATTGATAAGCCATTATTTGTGATGGCTGGACCTTGTGTGATTGAAAGCGAAGAGCTCGCTTTGGAAACAGCAGGTTATCTTAAAGAGATTTGCAAAAAACTTGCGATTAATTTTATTTATAAATCATCATTTGATAAAGCAAATCGTTCATCAATTTCAAGTTTTCGTGGGTTAGGAGTAGAAAAAGGTTTAAAAATTCTTGAAAAAGTCAAAATGCAAGTAGGGGTTCCAGTTGTTACCGACGTGCATGAAGATACGCCGCTTGCAGAGGTCGCAAGTGTTGTAGATGTTTTACAAACCCCAGCTTTTTTATGTAGACAGACTAACTTTATTCAAAATGTTGCAAGTTTAGCGAAGCCCGTGAATATCAAAAAAGGTCAATTTTTAGCACCGTGGGATATGCAAAATGTTGTTGATAAAGCTAAAGCAACTGGTAATGATAAAATCATGGTTTGTGAGCGTGGTGTGAGTTTTGGTTATAATAATCTTGTTTCTGATATGCGATCGCTTAAAATAATGCGAGACACAGGTTGTCCAGTTGTTTATGATGCAACCCATTCTGTGCAATTACCAGGCGGTGGCGGAAATGTTTCAAGTGGTCAACGTGACCTAATTCCAACTCTTGCAAGAGCTGCAGTTGCAGCAGGCGTCGCTGGTGTTTTTTTAGAAACTCATCCAGATCCAGATAAAGCATTAAGTGATGGTCCTAATAGTTGGCCTATTGCAAAAATTGAACATTTGCTTACACAGTTGATAGAGATTGATGCTGTGTTTAAAAAACACGGAGAATTTTCGTAGTTTTTGTGCGGATTTAGAGCGTTGCTTAATTAGCAACTATACGACTATTTATTGCATGATATTCGAAATTGGCGTACAATTTCGAATATCATGCAATAAATAGTCGTGGAAAATCATGAGAAATCGTTTATTAAAGTTACCAGATGATGAGAGCTTTTTTCTGTTTGGTCCGCGTGGTGTTGGTAAGACGACGTTAATAAAAAGTTTGCCATGGTTTTCTAACTCTCTTTATATTAATTTGTTAATACAATCTGAAGAAAAGCGTTTTTTTAGAAATCCTGATGAGTTGCTTTCAATTGTACGGTTACTTCCTGAAGAAATTACACATGTGATTATTGATGAAGTGCAAAAATTACCTTTGTTATTAGATTTAGTACATGAGTTGATTGAAACAACAGATAAGTATTTTATTTTAACAGGGTCAAGTGCGCGTAAACTGAAACATGGTGGCGCAAATTTATTAGCTGGCCGAGCATTCGTTTATAATTTACATCCATTTACAGATATAGAAATCCCTGATAATGAGCAATTACTTCATAAATTACAGTATGGAACTTTGCCAAAAATATTTGAGTATCAAACATTAGAGAAGAAATCTTTATATCTTGAAGCTTATACTAATACTTATTTAAAAGAAGAAATCTGGATGGAGCAATTTATTCGTGATCTTGATCCTTTTCGGCGTTTTCTTGAAGTAGCAGCGCAAGCGAATGGTAAATTAATTAATTTTTCTAATATTGCTAGAGATGTTGGGGTATCTGATAATACTATCAAAAAATATTATGCAATTTTAGAAGATACTTTAGTCGGCTTTTTTCTTGAACCATTTCAAAATTCTTTCAGAAAACGTTTAGGTAAAACTCCTAAATTTTATTTTTTTGATACAGGAGTTGTTCGTGCGTTGACAAATCAACTGCATGTACCATTAATACCCGGCACAAGTTATTTTGGAGAAGTATTTGAACATTTTGTTATCTTACAATGTAGACAATTAGCTAGTTATTATCATAGAGATTATCGTTTTTCTTATTTAAAAACTAAAGACGATGCGGAAATTGATTTGATAGTAGAAAGGCCGGGGCTACCAATATTATTCATAGAAATAAAAAGTAGTCAGCAGGTACAAGTAGAACAGTTGAAAACGCTTAGAAAACTATCTAATGATTTTGAAAATTGCAAAGCTATTTGCTTAAGTCAAGATGCCTATGCCAAAAACTTGGATGGTATATATGTATTTCCTTGGGCGCAAGGTATGCAAAAATATTTTGGATGTTCAGAACCAAACAATCATGGTTAATGCTTATTTCAATATGGCAAGAACCTTCCAAGACTTAAAGAAATTAAAGTAAGCTTTATAAATCCATCTTAACTCAACGCCGTAATCCAGGGAATTCGGCTTCGAACATCCTGGATTTTATTTCATCCTGGCTACGATTGCAGATTTTTTTTATTGAACTTGGTTATTAATATTTATTGCATAAATTTTGTATCAATTAATTTTTTCCAGTTCGTTGATTGTTAATATATTAAAAGAGCCAATTTTTTGCGATTGAGCTCCAGTATAAATAAGGTAACCAGTTTCGCAGCGGTCTTCTAATAATTTTTTAAAATAAATTAATGTTTTTAAAAAATCAGGGTTAAATGTTTTTGAGGATTTGATTTCTATTGGAATTAAGAGTTGACCTTTTTTTAGAATTAAATCAATTTCTTTTTGATTGCTATCACGATAAAAATAAAAATTTGATTCTATGCCTTGATTTAAACGATTTTTAAGGATCTCTAAAATCACAAAATTTTCGACTAATGCTCCGCGCATCGCTGTATGTAAAATATCGTTTTTTTGTTTGAAATCCAATAAATAGCACGCTAATCCTACATCATAAAAATATAATTTGCGCGCTTTAATAACTCGTTTACCAAAATTTTCATAATAAGGATGCAGGAGAAAGATTACAAAAGAAGCTTCTAAAATAGATAACCAATTTTTTACGGTACTAGCTGAAATACCCAAAGCGTTACTAAAAGCTTCATAATTTACTAATTGTCCAACATGAGCCGCACATAATTGTAAAAAATTTTGAAAAACACTTAAGTCTTTTAGCTGAATCATATTACGAACATCACGTTCTATATATGTTTGCATATAATCCCGATAAAAAACGGTAGGTGGAATATGTGCTTCGTAAGATCTTGGATAAAAACCTTGGAACAATAAATCATCAATTGAATATATCATATTATTTTTTTTAAGCTCGGTAAAACTTAACGGTAATAATTTTAAGATAGCAGTACGTCCAGCTAGGGATTGAGTGATAGCTTCGTGTAGAGCGAGTTGATGGCTACCTGTTAAAATAAATAACCCAGTTTTTTTAGTTTCATCTACAATTCCTTGTAAATAAGAAAGTAAATCTGGAAAACGTTGTACTTCATCTATAATTGCACCATCTGGAAAACGCTCTAAAAAATGGCGCGGGTCATTCTTCGCAAAAAATTGTTCATCAGGATTTTCTAAGGAGACATATGGCTTATTTGGATAAAGAGATCTTACTAATGTTGTTTTACCTGATTGTCTTGGTCCTATAAGAGTGACAATTGGATAATATTGCATCATGTTAACAAACTCAAAACGTAGCTCTCTTTGATACATATTGCGTGCCTTTTTATAGGATTATACTTGCTTATGACAATGTCATTTGTGTTTTCTAGAATTATAGGATGAATTTTTATGTAAATCCATAGTTCAACTGTGGATTTACATAAGATAGAGAAAAGATTAATTACTTAAGTTATACATTTCTATTGTTATTTATCTGAAGTTAGTCATTTTATCAGGATAACCCACACAAGTTACATCACAATTAAGGTGACACTTAAAGGTTGTGTTTTATGTTAGCAATCCCCATCATTAGAAAACTCTCTAGAATGGTTGTAGAGCTAAAGCTTCATTAAGATGAGAGAGTTTATTATAGTTGACTTAAATTATCTCATTTTTCCATAAAAGTTTTAGAAAAGTTTCCCAATATAAAATATCAATATTATTTTTTTTACGTTCTATTTTATCAAAGCTAATAATTATGTATTTTTTGCAGATATTTTCTTCAGCTAATAAATGTAAATTTTTTAAATGCTTATCATGAATTTTATTACTGGTTTTTACTTCAACTGCAACATCATCACCAATAATAAAATCAACCTCAGCTCCATGTGTAGAGCACCAGTATGATAATTTTTTAT
>CAZADN010000013.1:0-22320 GCA_964483895.1 uncultured Legionellaceae bacterium | reverse complement strand
GTAGTTAATAAACTGCAAAATGCAGAACAATCAGTTACTGATCTTACTGAGTTGTTTGATATGGCTCGTGCTGAAGAAGACGATGCAACAATTCATGAGGTTGCAAAAGACTTGGAGAATGTGGAGTCTACCGTTGCAGCTTTAGAATTACAAAGAATGTTTTCAGGTAAAATGGATGCATGTTCAGCATTTCTAGATATCCAATCAGGTTCAGGTGGTACTGAAGCACAAGATTGGGCTGAAATGATGTTACGTATGTATTTACGGATGTGCGAACAACATAATTTTACGGTAGAATTAGTAGAATGTTCAGCAGGTGATGTGGCTGGGATTAAAAGCGCTACTATTCACGTGCAAGGTGAAAATGCTTTTGGTTGGTTACGTACTGAGACAGGAGTGCATAGATTAGTTCGCAAGTCTCCATTTGATTCTGGAAACCGGCGTCACACATCATTTGCATCGGTTTTTGTATCACCAGAAGTTGATGATGACTTAGATATTCAAATTAATCCAGCAGATTTACGAATTGATACTTATCGTGCATCAGGTGCTGGTGGTCAGCATGTAAATAGGACTGATTCAGCAGTGAGAATAACACATTTGCCGACTAACGTGGTTGTGCAATGTCAAAATGATAGAAGTCAGCATAAAAATAAAGATCAAGCGATGAAGCAGCTTAAAGCTAAGCTTTATGAGCTTGAAATGCAAAAGAAAAATGAAGAACAGCGTAAGCTTGAAGATAGTAAGTCTGATATTGGCTGGGGTTCACAAATTAGGTCTTATGTTTTGGACCAGTCACGAGTTAAAGATTTACGTACAGGCGTTGAAACATCTAATACTCAAGCTGTATTAGATGGTAATTTAGATATTTTTATAGAAGCAAGTTTAAAAGCAGGAGTTTAAGAATGGTTGATGTAGTTGATGATTTAGATGAAAGCGAAATTTTGCATGTACGCCGCCAAAAATTAGCATCACTGCGTGAAAAAGGTTTTAATTTCCCAAATAATTTTAAACCGCAAAATTTATCTGCAAAAATCTTAGCTGATTATGCTGATAAATCTCAGGAAGAGCTTCAAGAGCATAAAATTTATGTTAGAGTTGCGGGGCGCATAGTATTGCGACGCATAATGGGTAAGGCAAGTTTTATTCATATTCAAGATGTGGCTGGCAGAATTCAAGTATATGTTAAAGAGAATGATATTCCAGAACAATATGAGGATTTTAAAAATTTAGATTTAGGCGATATAGTTGGTGTGCATGGTTATTTGTTTATAACGAAAACTGGCGAACTTACTATACACGCAACAGATTTTGTTTTATTGACTAAATCGTTACGTCCTTTACCTGATAAGTTTCATGGTTTAGCGGACCAAGAATTATGTTATCGAAAAAGATATGTTGATTTAATTGCAAATCAAGAGAGCAGGACCAAATTTAGATTACGCTCCAAGGTAATTTCAGCGCTAAGAAATTTTATGGATAATCATGACTTTTTAGAAGTAGAGACACCAATGATGCATACAATTCCAGGCGGTGCGTTAGCTCGACCTTTTGTTACGCATCACAATACTTTAGCAATGGATATGTATTTACGTATTGCACCAGAATTGTATTTAAAAAGGTTAGTAGTTGGTGGTTTTGAAAGAGTGTATGAAATTAATCGTAACTTTAGAAATGAAGGTATTTCAACCAGACACAATCCAGAATTTACAATGATAGAGTTTTATCAAGCATATGCTGACTATCATGACTTAATGGACTTTTCTGAAAAGCTGTTGCAATACTTGTGTGACGAAGTATTAGGAAGTCAACAACTAGTTTACCAAGGACATACCATAGATTTTTCTAAACCATTTGCAAGACTTAGTATTGCCGATGCAATTTTACAACATCATCCTGAACTTTCTAAAGTTGATATAGAAAATGAAGAAAACTGTAGAAAAGTAATTAAAAAACTAGGTTTTGAATATAAAGAAACTGATGGTTTGGGTAAATTACGAATGATTATCTTTGAGGAAACAGTAGAACATAAACTTATTCAACCAACGTTTGTGACCGAATATCCAACAGAAGTATCGCCTCTTGCAAGAAGTTCGAATGATAATGCTTCATTAACCGACAGGTTTGAATTGTTCATCGCCGGACGTGAACTTGCAAACGGATTTTCAGAGTTAAACGATGCAGAAGATCAAGCCGCGCGTTTTAAAAAACAAGTAGCAGAAAAAGACGCTGGAGACTTAGAAGCAATGCACTACGATAGCGATTATGTTGAAGCTTTGGAATATGGTATGCCGCCTACGGCTGGAGAAGGGATAGGTATAGACAGATTAATAATGTTATTCACAGACTCAGCCTCAATTCGAGACGTAATATTATTCCCGCATCTAAGATCAGAGCCGCGCGCGTAAGCAAGCGGGGCCGTTGAATTTAAGCGTGCGCGGTTTAAAAAAATCGTTGAATTTCTGCGCGCACGGTATAGAAAATTACGTTGAATATCAGATTAGGTGTTGGATGCCCCAGCTATTAAAGGTGTGTATATTTCATCACTTTTAATTTCTCCATTTTTAGTTTTACTAGGTTTGAAACTTAGGTTCGTATTGGTTTTATATGTGTCTGAACATAAAGATGGTTTATCTTTAAATTGCTCTGCATAATCGTCAACATTAATAACGTGATTGATTTGTATATGCTTTCTTAGAGTATCGAGGTTATGTGTTACAATTATAACGGTTACATTGCGCTCCAAGATTAATTTATTTAATTCGGTTAAAACCTCTAACTCTGTTTGAGTGTCTAAGGCTGAAGTTGGTTCATCTAGAATTAAATAGGATGCCGAATTGCGCAGATAAGCGCGAGCTATAGATATGCGTTGCTTTTGACCACCAGATAATTTACGCCCACTAGATCCAGTTGCATCATTTAGTCTGTCATCCTCAATTAAATCTGTGAGCCCAGCTTTTTTTGCCGCTTCTAAAACTTCTACGTCAGTTGCTTGTAAATTTCCGTACCTAATGTTTTCCATAATATTGGCGGAGAAAATTACCGGATTCTGTGGAACAACCGCGAAGTTTTTTCTTAATTGTGTGGTATTGGATGCTGTTACCTTTGTACTACCTAATATAATCTCACCATTATTGGGAGCATAAAACCCCATAAGTAACCTTGTTAAAGTGGATTTACCAGAGCCGCTACGTCCAACTATGGCGGTGACTGTGCCAGGTTGTATGTTAAAATTAATACTGTTTAAGTTTGATTTTTCGTCGCCATAATTAAAAGAAACATTATTAAATCCTATCATTGCCTGTTGTTTGCTGATAGTAATATTATTATCTGGATCATGAAAAGCAGGTGTTGAGCTATCTAAGTAATCAATAAGTAATTTGAATGTTTGATAATTGCTTACTAATTTTCCTAATGAATCAGAAAGCGCGCGTAAAGAGATTCCTGATTGTAATATGTAAAGCATTAAGATGATTACTTGTTGAGTTGTAATTGCGTCTTCATCAAATAAATATGCAGCATATACAAGTGCCGTCACATAACCTATTCCGAAAAATATTGATAAAATTGCGGAAGTTATTGATTTAAAAGCTAAAGCATCTTTAAAATCAGCGCTTAATTTTTGCATTGCTCTATCTAGATTTTGTAATTCAACTTGAACATTTCCATAGTAATGAGCATTTTCATATTGATCTAATTGAGAAATAATAAATTCATACCCTGTACATAGGCTACCTATATACTGGTTTTGACTATCACTGATATATTTTGAACAAAATATGGCGGCTATGCAGTAGACAATAACTATTCCCAAAAGTGTTGAACCAAGTTCTAAATCTATATAAATTACCATTGCATCAATAACCAAAATCTCTAATATTGCAGGAATAGTTCTCGAGAATGTGGTTGTTATAAATGCGTTGCCTAGATGTTCATATGCAGAGTTAAAATGTTGAACTGCTGGGGCGTTTGTATTAGATGCTCTTGCTTCCATAGGTAGTGAATAAAATGTTTCCATTATTCTATGTGTCAGTCCAAAAGACATATCCATTGCAGCAGCATGCAAGGTATTTTCCTGAATGTATGGAATTAATTCTGAAACAACCCATAATCCTGAGTATCCCAACATCCATGGCGCGACATCCATAAAATTACTGCTATCATCGTTTTCCATTTCGTTTAAGCTTCGGCCCAGCATTAAAGGAAAGGCGACTATTGAAGCAATTTTGGTTAAAGTTAGGAAAGATGATTTAGTCATTGCTCCAGGATTTGCGCGAGAAACCTTAGAAATCTCTTGAATTAGTTGTTGTAGGTGTTTATACATATTCTTCTCAATTTGTTATTTTAAAACTAGTGTGTAGAAAATTATCTCTAGATATAGTGCGAAGTTTTATCATAAAAGAAAAGCAAGATCAATTTCTTTATCATGATGCTTATTATCAACTCATAACTGATTGATTTCATGGGGTAGGACTGAGTTTGAGCTCCGTACATGAAAAAAAATCTGTCATGCCCGCGGGGGCGGGCAACCATCCATCAAAATAATCCGATTTCAAGAAGACAGGAAAATATATAAAGAGCAAAATCATGCACATAATGCATCATTTACGCTAAAGGTTCTCTCAATTGTGTCTATTGCGCTTGGAGTTGCTTTGCTGATTAGTGGCGCATTGGCTTTAGGGGCGGATGGTTACATAGCAGGTGCGATTTTTACTACTGTAGGTTTGTTTGGCTTGTATAAAAGCAAAAATACTAAAAGTAATGTTATTGCTTGCCATCAGCTTGATGAGAGTGTTTATGAACGATATCTTGCAATTTAAAAACAACTTTTAACATGTTAGAATGCTTTATTATCAATTAATGGAAGAACCTGATGCCTCGCTATTTAAATCCAAAAAGTGATTTAGTTTTTAAACGTATTTTTGGAGAGCATCCAGATTTACTTAAAAGTTTTTTAAATGCGGTATTGCCATTGCCGAGTGATTGCTTGATAGCTGATTTAACATATCTTCCTACCGAAAGCGTTCCTGAGATTCCGGAATTTAAATATACTATTGTTGATGTTAGGTGTATTGATACAAAAGGTCGGCATTTTATTGTTGAGATGCAATTGCAATGGTCTGGGCATTTTATGCAGAGGATGTTATTTAACACAGCCTCGACTTATGTGCGTCAGTTAGAAAAAGGTGAAAGCTATGAGCGCTTATGTCCTGTGTATGGCTTGGCGGTTGTTGATGATGTTTTTTCTGAAGAAAACGCATGGTTTCATCATTATCAAATGATCAATACGCAAAATAAAGTAAAGAAGCTAGATGATATCCAATTGGTATTTTTAGAGTTACCAAAATTTAAACCTAGCTCACGTACTGAGAAGAAGTTAACGGCACTGTGGTTGAGGTTTTTAACAGAAATTGACGAAAAAACCGAAATAGTGGATGATATTTTATTGCAAACACCGGATATTTATAAAGCGTTATCTTATACAGAAATAGCAGCCTATACTCAAGCAGAATTAAGAGCGTATGATAAAAGTTGGGATGCAGTGAGTGCTGAGAAGACTTTATTATCGGATAATTACCAAAAAGGCAGAGAAGAAGGCAGAGAAGAAGGTAGAGAAGAGGGTAGAGAAGAAGAGCGTTACATTTTAATCAAAACTTTGTTAATAAACGGGATTGCTCCTGAGTTTATTGCAAAAAATGCGGATATGCCGCTCGCTATTGTTTTAGAAATCCAAAAATCTTTACGAAAGTAACATACTTTTTATACAATTATGAGGATTCATAATCTGCATAAAAACGATATTTGTCTCCTGATATTTTAGCTTGGTACATGGCTTTATCTGCGCGATTAAGTAATTCGAGCGGATCATCTGTATCTGTAGGAAGACAAACAATTCCTATGCTTATGGTAATATTAATAACTTGCTTAGTAATAAGAAAAGGCTGATTAATTACTTGATATAAATCAGATGCAACTAATGCGGCGTTACTCTTACTTTTAATATCATCCAAAAGCAGTATAAACTCATCTCCTCCTATGCGTGCGGAAAAGTCATTTTTTCTTAACCGCTGCGTTAATCGCTTGGCAACTTGTTGTAATAATAAATCACCTATTAAATGTCCAAAATTGTCATTGATAGATTTAAAATGATCTAAATCACAAAATAAAATAGCCATCAGGCGCTGTGATCTGGAAGACGCTGCAATACAACGGCCAAATACACGATCAAATTCCCATCGGTTAGCTAAATAAGTTAATTGATCATGCGAAGCTTGATAACCTGAATCAAGAGCTTCTTTTTTTTGCTTACGTTGTAAAGTGTATGTTTTTATGCTTTTTATTATTGTTGTTTCCAATAATGTTGTGCACAAACTTTCTTTGCGTAAATAATCCAACGCGCCAGAATGTAGAAATGATACAGCAACATCTTCACTGCCTTGATTTGTTAAGACAATAACTGGTGGAAAGTCCTTGTCTAGTTTACGATTTAAAAAATCTATAAAATGAAAACCTGTTGCACCCTGAAGAATATAATCAAGTAAAATACAATCAATGGATGAGCTAAGAAATAGTGTGAGCCCATCATTAATATTAGATGCTTCCAAAACAAAGAAAGTATATTTTTTGGACTGTTTTAACAGACGGATAATTGCTTCGCGATCAACGGCATCATCGTCAATAAGGAGAATAGTGTAAGCTTTTCTTTTCATATTACCGACACCTTGGGTATCTTTGACTTATCTAAAGTTAAATATACACTATTACAGATAGTTTTATATTAATTTTTAATTATAAATTTAAGCGAATTGTTATTTACATTGTTAGGGTAAATGTGATACAAAATGAATAATCCCTAATTATATGGGGTGGTTTAGAGCTTACAAAAGGATTTTTAATCGATGGAACGTAAAAAAATATCTTCTGTTTTTCATGACGATACCTTTTTGGCATCGCTTGTGCGTTCGTCTCATGATGCTATTGAGGCGTTGTTGTTGGATGGTACCATTGTTGTTTGGAATCATGGAAGTGAGAAATTATATGGGTACTTTGCAAAAGAAATGCTAGGAAAATCACCTGTTGCAATTTATCCGGAAAATCGTACTGATGAATTGTCCGTGATTCTTAATACAGTTAAACAAGGCGAGTACATAGAGCCATATGTTACGCAACGAAAATTAAAAAATGGTACATTACTTGATGTTGTTATTAGTGCGTCCCCAATAAAAGATGAAGAAGGAACTATTAGCGGCGTTTCTATTATTGCGCGTCCATTTGCCGGTCAGGAGCGAGTTGATCAGTACACTCGATCGCTAATTGAAGCGAGTCTTGATCCATTTGTGACAATTAGTCCTGAAGGAAAAATTACAGATGTTAATGAGGCTACTGTACTTGTAACAGGTGTTGCACGTGAAAAGCTTATTAATAGTGATTTTTTAATTTATTTTACAGAGCCAGAAAAAGCACGAGAAGGGTATGAGTTGGTTTTTTCTAAAGGGACTGTAACAGATTATCCATTGACTATTAAGCATGCAAGTGGTCGTGTGACAGATGTTCTTTACAATGGCTCTATATATAAAGACAGATCCGGCAATGTACTTGGTGTGTTTGCGGCAGCTAGAGATATTACCGCACGTAAAAAAGCCGAATTAAAATTTCAAACTATCTTAGAAGCTGCGCCTGATGCCATCGTGATGATTAATCAGGAAGGAACAATTATTTTAACAAATTCACAAGTTGAAACATTGTTCGGTTATTCGCGTGGTGACATTTTAGGAAAAGCGGTTGAGGTTTTAATTCCGCAACGTTACCATGGTAAACACCCACAACATAGAAAAAATTATTTTGATGAACCTCATACGCGTCCTATGGGGGTAAATCTTGATTTGTACGGTTTACATAAAAATGGTAATGAATTTCCAGTTGAAATTAGTTTAAGTCCATTGGAAATAGAAGATGGGACTGTTGCTATTGCCGCAATTCGTGATATATCAAGACAAAAACAAGCTTCTCAATATGCGAGATCATTAATTGAAGCATCATTGGACCCTTTTTTCACTATTAGCCCAGAAGGTAAAATTACAGATGTTAATGAAGCAACGGTTAAGCTTACAGGTGTTGCTAGAGAGAATCTGATTGGTAGTGATTTTTCTTCTTATTTCACTGAACCTGATGAAGCATTGGATGGATATAAGCAAGTTTTTAAGGAAGGTTTTGTACGTGATTATCCTTTGGCTATAAGCCATGTCTCAGGCGCAATTACACACGTTGTATATAATGCTACTGTTTTTAGGGATATTGGTGGTAGTGTTGTTGGTGTTTTTGCTGCAGCAAGAGATATTACACAACGTAAAAAAGCAGAAGAACAATTGCATGCAACATCTGCATATGCACGCTCTCTTATCGAATCAAACCTTGATCCACTTGTGACCATCAGTCTTGAAGGAAAAATTACCGATGTTAATCATGCTAGCGAATTGATTACTGGAGTTACTCGTGAGTGGTTAATTGGTTCAGATTTTTCAATTTACTTTACAGAACCACGCAAAGCTCGCGCTGGATATAGGTTGGTTTTAAAAGAAGGCTCAGTGAGAGATTATCCATTGGTAATTCGGCACTCATCTGGTAGTACGAAAGATGTGCTTTATAATGCATCAGTATATAGAGATGCTCAGGGTAAGGTTCAGGGGGTCTTTGCAGCAGCTCGTGATATTACTGAAATAAAAAAATCATCGCAATATGCGCGTTCATTAATAGAGGCGTCATTAGATCCTCTGGTTACTATTAGTCCAGAAGGTAAAATTACAGACGTTAATGAAGCCACGATAAATATTACAGGTGTGCCGCGAGAAAAATTAATTGGTACGGATTTTTCTAGTTATTTTACTGAGCCATCGAAGGCACGCGTAGGGTATGAGGAAGCATTTAAACAAGGATATATCACCGACTACCCACTTACTATTCAGCATCATGGCGGAAAGTTGATAGAGGTGCTTTATAATGCCACAGTCTATAAAGACGAAGATGGCAATATATTGGGTGTTTTTGCTGCCGCACGTGATTATAGTCGCGTTAAAAAAACAACCCAACAATTAGAGGCAATTAACCAGGAGTTAGATGCATTTACTTATTCTGTTGCGCATGATCTTAAATCTCCATTAAGGGCTATTAATGGATTTTCAAAAATTTTGTTGGATGATTATTCAGCAAAATTGGATAAGGAAGGTAAGCGTATTGTTGATATTATCAGTAGCAATACGAAACGCATGGGGCAATTGATTGAAGATTTATTAGCTTTTTCCCACATTGGGCGGCATGAAGTTAAAAAAGAAAACTTGCATATGTATGATATGGTTAAAGAAATACGAGCTCTTCTAATGGGATCTTTGGTGGAGAGAAAGATTGAGTTTGAAATAAAACCATTGCCTGATACTAAGGGAGATCGTGCATTGATTCGCCAAGTTTGGGTCAATCTTATTGCAAATGCCATTAAATTCACCCAAACGAGGCAGTATGCGCGCATTGAAATTGGTAGTCTTGATGATGTAAAAAGTACTGTTACGTACTATATTAAAGATAATGGTTTGGGTTTTGATATGAAATATGTTGATAAATTATTTGGTGTATTTCAGCGTTTGCATAGTCATGATATTGAAGGTACTGGAATAGGTTTGGCCAATGTCAAACGTATTATTATGCGACATGGAGGAAGTGTGCGCGGTGAAGGAGAGTTGGGGTCCGGAGCAATTTTTTATTTTACCTTGCCTAGGGAGTAAAGCATGATGAACAGAGTGAGTAGGCTTAAAAATCATGATTGATTTATCTAATTTTTTTCAATTTGGTCCTCTCCCAATAGAGAGGATTTATGGTCATTATAATTTCAGTTTAGTTATTCTTTCATATATTATTGCTCTTCTGGCGTCGTATATTGCATTGGATTTTGCTGGCAGATTAAAATTTGAGCCTCTTCAAAAAACAAAATGGTCGTGGTTAATTGGTGGTGCTTTATCAATGGGTGCTGGCATTTGGTCTATGCATTTTATTGGTATGGAGGCATTCATAATGTCTATGCCTATGCGTTACTCTATTTTTTGGACAATAGCATCATTGGTTGTTGCTATGTTTAGTGCTGGATTTGCTCTATTTTTTTTGCGTAATGAAACTAGCAATGTTCTGTATTTAGCAGTTGGAGGTGTTATTTTAGGCCTTGGGATTGCTAGCATGCATTATATAGGTATGGCTGGCATGCTGGATATGCATATTCGTTATTTACCAGGATTATTTATATTGTCGATTGTTATTGCGATAGTTGCTTCTGAAATTGCGTTTTGGTTCATTGTTAAGAGCAATAAAGGACCGTTTAAGAAGCAAATTCGTTTTAAAGTTATTAGCGCAGTTGTTATGGGAGCAGCAATTTGTGGTATGCACTATGTGGGCATGGCTGCTGCGATTTTTATTCCATTACACGAACAGATGATGGTCAAAAGCATCGATCCCTTTACATTGTCATTGTATATTGCTTGCGTTACAGGGGCTATTTTAGTTATTTCATTGATTATTTCGACTTATAAGCAACAGATGATAAATGTCGTTAGAAATGAAAAAAACTTCTTAAATGCCGTATTGAATAATTTGTCTGATGGTGTTTGGGCTTGCGATCAAAATTGTAAAACTATAGTGGTAAACCCAGCGTTTAAACGTTTGATTAGTTTAAGAGAATCTAATTATTTAAATGAAAATTTGATTGACTACTTTTCTGTTTATTTAACACGTAATAATGAGCCTGTTCCTTTAGATGAGCGTCCAATCAATCGCGCATTAAGAGGCGAAAAATTTAAAGATGTCGAGTTAGAAATACAATTAAAAAATACAAAGGAATGGCGTAATGTGCTTGTTAGTGGCCAACCTCTTCTAACTATGGATGAAAATGGCGAACAATTTGGTGCTGTTGTTACGATGAATGATATTACTTTACAGAAGCAAGCTATGTTGAAATTAGAGTCTATTAATCAGGAATTGGATGCGTTTACCCATTCTGTTGCGCATGATTTAAAGGCTCCAGTCCGAGCTATTAGTGGCTTTTCAAAGATTTTGTTAGACGATTATGCGGAAAAATTAGATGAAGAAGGTTTACGAAATATTGATATTATATGCCGCAATACAAAAAAAATGGCTCAATTAATTGATGGTTTACTGGCTTTTTCCCGGATAGGAGGGTATGAAATAAAAAAAGAAGAACTGAATATGTATGAAATTGTTAAAGGTGTATACGCAGAACTTATAGCGACCATCCCAAATCAAGAGATTAAGTTTGAGTTAAAACCTCTTCCTTCTATGCTTGGGGATCGTATACTGATTCAGCAGGTTTTTGTCAACCTTATTTCAAATGCAATAAAATTTACACATAACACTAAAAATCCACACATTGAAGTTGGTAGCATGGTTGATGAGAAAAATGTTGTTACGTATTACGTAAGAGATAATGGACTTGGTTTTGACATGCAATATGCTGATAAATTATTTGGTGTATTTCAGCGATTGCACAGTCAGGATATTGAGGGAACTGGGATAGGGTTAGCTAATGTTAAGCGGATTATTACTCGACATGGTGGAACTGTTTATGGTGAGGGAATGTTGGGCTATGGTGCAACATTTTATTTTACTTGCCCTAAGGAATAGAATATGAATTTAGAAATGAATAAAATGGAAATTGTTTTAGTTGAGGATAATCCTAGTGATGCTGAATTAACAATCAGAGCACTTAAAAAACATAAACTTGCCAATGGTATTGTTCATCTCAAAGATGGAGAAGAGGCAATTAATTATTTTTTTGGTAATGAGTCGAATAAACATGGTGCACCAAAAGTAATTTTATTGGATTTGAAGTTACCGAAAGTCAATGGTATTGAGATTTTAAAAAGGCTAAAGTCTACTGAACATACCAAGCTTATTCCTGTTGTTGTGCTAACTTCATCACAAGAAGAGCGAGATGTTGTTGATAGTTATCAATTGGGTGTTAATAGCTACGTGACTAAACCAGTTGAATTTGAAGAGTTTATAACCGCAGTTTCGAACCTAAGTCTATATTGGCTATTACTTAACCAGCCGCCGATTAGAACATTATGATAGTTTTAATATAATAAGGATTGAGTTATGAATATTTTGCACTTGGAAGATAATCCAGATGACGCTCTACTTATTCAAATGCAGATAAAAAATAGTGATTTGAATTGTAATGTGATATGGGTAGATACAAAAGAGAAATTTGAATCCACGTTATTAAATACTAAAATAGATCTTGTGTTGTGTGATTATACGCTCCCAAACTATAACGGCATAGTGGCAATTGAATATATGCATAAGCATAAACCTGACTTGCCTTTTATTTTAATTTCAGGAACGATAGGAGAGGAAAGAACGATAGAAATATTTAGCTTAGGCGCTACGGACTTTATTCTCAAAGATAATTTGCAGCGTTTAATCCCAAGTCTTGAACGTACTTTTAAAGCGGTTGAAGAAACAAAGAAACGTAAGTTGGCAGAAGATGCGTTGCAAAGAAGCAATGAAGAGCTCCTTCAATTTGTTCATATTGCTTCTCATGATTTAAAGGCACCTATGATTGCTATTGATAGGTTAGCTAGTTGGATTGAAGAGGATGCGACGGATAGATTAAGTATTGAGTCTAAAAAACATCTAAGTTTGTTGCGTCAGCGTGTTAATCGAATGTTTAATTTGATTGATGCGATTATACAATACTCTCAAGCTAGCAGAGTAAATACGGACGCCCAGTTGGTTGATACAAAAAAAATATTGGATGATGTGGTTGATACTTTAAATCCTCCAGAAACATTTGTGATTAAATATACTGGCAATTTTCCTTCCTTACAGACTTCAGCTGGACTTCTTAATTTAGTTTTTTCTAACCTTATTGCTAATAGTCTTAAACATCATCATCAAACGACAGGAAGTATTACAGTTAATGTTGAAGATACAGGTGATTTTTACACATTTTGTGTTATTGATGATGGTCCAGGAATCGCAAAAGAATATCATGATAAAATTTTTCAGATGTTTCAAACATTGGAACCTAGAGACGTTTTGGATACCACAGGAATGGGCCTTAGTATTGTGAAAAAAATCGTAGAATCACGAGGTGGTCGTGTTGGTCTAGATTCTGAAAAAGGAAATGGATCTAAGTTTTGTTTTACTTGGTTAAAAAATGATAACATGTGATTTGCATGAAGACTTTACTTGCTTATGCCTTTATTGTTTGATTTTTGTTCTGTAGCACTTGGGAATGCTAATAAGGTTAAGTAATCGTTTAGAATAGCAATTGCGCGTGTGAAGTTTTCTAATTGCATTGGTTTTACAATATAACCAGCTATATTTAAATTGTAAGTGTCTATTTTATCTTGTTCTGCATTAGAGGAAGTTAGTACGAATACAAGGGTTGAGTGTAAGTTAGGATCTGCACGTAATACGTGTAAAAATTCGATGCCATTCATTTTTGGCATGTTGAGATCCAATAGAATAACACATGGTTTTGGGATAGTTGCTTTGTTGTTTTTTTTCTCGCGTAATAGGGTTAGCGCTTCTAGGCCATTCATTGCAATATATAGCGGATTGTTAATATTGTTTTTTTTGAACATTCTTTTTATATCCATGATATCGACGATATCATCTTCAATCAGTAAGACATTAACAGAAGGATCAAACGATGGCATTACATAGTCCTGAAATATTGATTGTTATCATGTAAGTTTACATTTGAATTTTTATGGTATCAAGTTGCTTATTGTGAAATTTTACTGCGTAGGCAAATTGTTTCGACTATTCTATAATAAGAGACTAATTATTTTTTAGGATAAGTTTAAATGTCAAAAGAGTTAATTCATCCAGATGCAAATGTAACTTATCCTATCGATGATTGCAATCGCTTTTGTTTTCTTAAAAATATTATTACTAAACCGCAGATTATTGTAGGTGATTATACTTATTATGATGATCCGAGTGATGTGCATAATTTTGAGAAAAATGTTTTGTACATGTTTGATTTTTCAACTGATAAGATTATTATCGGTAAATTCTGTCAAATTGCTACTGGCGTGAGATTTATTACTAATGCCTCTAATCATTCAATGTCTGGTGTTTCTACTTATCCTTTTAAGGTATTTGGAAAATCCTGGAGTGATATTCCTGTAGATATAAAAAGTAAGGGAGATATTGTGATAGGAAATGATGTGTGGATAGGTAATTCTGCAACTATCATGACAGGTATCAAGATTGGAGATGGTGCGATTATTGGTACTAATGCATTGGTCACTAAAGATGTCGAGCCTTATACTATTGTTGGTGGTAATCCAGCTCGAGTAATTCGCAAACGCTTTGATGCAGAAACGATATCTTTTCTTTTGCAATTAGCCTGGTGGAATTGGCCAATTGATAAAATTACTGAAAACCTTGCAAGTATCACGCTAGGTGATTTGGAAAGTTTAAAACGAGTGTATGATAATTAATAGTGATTTGAGAAAATTTTTGATATTCATATTAAGTTTCTTATTGTTGAATTTTGCAAGTGCTGCGGAAAAAACAACACAATCACTCCGACTTGTATTTTTGTAACATCCAGAAAGGTTTAATGATGACGTTAATAGCTTGACCTCGTGATTGATATATCGAGTTTGTCTCAATTTCTTCTAGAATGCAATTACAGTATGTCTATTATTGAATAAAACGTGTATAATTTGCATGCATTTAACTTGAAGGTTGTTATCATGGAACAATTATATGAATTTAGGTCACGTTATATATCGGAATATAATGAGAAAATAATAGTAATATCAGGCAGTTATGAAAAATTACTAAAAGAGCATGGTGCTAGCTTATCTACTATAGATAAGAGCTCGCTTGAATTCAAGAACGACAGATTAAAAAAGTATATAATGGCGGATTGGAAAGCATTAAGTTATCTATCGGTCTAATGGAGCAAGCAATTCAGCGCAATAAAAGAACAGTGGCCGCAGTTACAAATGATAAAAATATTTCGGATGAAGATAACAAATTGAAGTTACAATGTTTGCAGAGCGACCTAGAGACAGATATATTAATTGCTGGAATCGATGAAATAAAAAAATTTACACTACTAAATGACATGCGCTCGGCACTTAGTGAGTTTGAAGCGCAGATTAAATGTTGTAGTGATTTTTGTTCTCGTCCTAGAGTGCTTGAACTTGTAAATACTCATTATACAGTAGCCCCCAAACGCGTGCAAAATTCGTCATTTATGTTAAAGGCTCTTGCTTGTGCGTCAATTGCACTTGGCATTGCTTTATTGATTAGTGGAATATTGACGTTAGGACCAGGTGCTTATGTAGTAGGAGGTGTGTTAACTGCAGTAGGTTTATTTGGCTTATATAAAAACAATACTCCTAGTAATGAAGTTAGTTATCAAGAGGATATACAACTAAACTGACAATCCAACCTCCGTTAGTTTCGCAAATTCACGTAAGACTAGATATTTATGTAACGCGAAATGGCGCGCGTTATTTTCATAAAATTCAGATAAATTTATTACTGCAGCACTTGCTGCATCATCTCCTCCGGATAAATCTAATGCGCATTCATTTAGAAGATTTTGCCACTCGGATTTGGTAATCATAAATCGAAAACATCTTATTGTCATCCATGCTAAATTGGTGTTTCTTGGGTCAGTTAAACTTGGTTCTTCGGGACTTAATATACCTCTCTTAATTATAAAATCATTTAGTTTTTGATATGCATCCGGGAGTAGATTTATGTATAAATCGCATTTTAATTTGGTGATAAGGTGTGTAGATTGAGCTTGATTTTTATAGTGTTCACTAGCTTTTTTTATTATGAAACTTATGATTGTAGAAGGGAGTTTAATGCTTTGTAAGCAATCTTGGTAAGCATCTGGAAGAATATTGGTAATTTTTTGTATTAATAAATTTAAGTTGTTTTTATATATCTTATCTATTAATTGGCTTGAAAGCGAGTTTTCTACAAATAATCTATTACTAAAGCATTCTTCTAATAATTCATGTGCTGCTGTTGTAAAAAGGCCTCCTTGATAAAATCCTCCAGGAATTGCTAAAGCCTTTTGGTCATCATTTCTGGTTATTGTCACTAATTTTAATGCCTCACTATCTTGAATAAATATTATCAAATCTACAGCAAGATTTGGTCCATATTTACCAAGTAGTTTGAAATTTGCGTTAAATTCATGTGGGCTAATAATTTTTCCGCTAGGTTTTCTAGTTTCATACCATTCACAATGCGTTTGCTGCATCCAAGATTGGATTTGCTTATTAAATTGCGCATGGTCTAATTTATGTAAATCTATATTTAAGCGACCATTAATTAATTTATATCCTTCGTCTTGATATTTATCTATAACTCCAAGTTTAATAAAATCTGTGATAAAAGCGCTAAAGTTAGTTTTGCGCTGTAAATCAAATGCGCACACTGCTTTCTTATACGCTTGCATGGCTAGTTCATATATTTTGCGCGCTTTTGGGTTTTGATAATAGGCATTTGAAAATTCATTTTGATGGGTTTTGATAAAAGTTAATATGTCCTTTGGAATATATTCGAGTAAATGCCCATCATTTACGTTTTCTTGAAGCATAGTTTTTAATTTTCTTGAAGAAATATCAATTTTAGGTCCTGATACTTCGATTATTGCGCCTTGGTTTATACCACATATAATTGCAGATTTTAATTTTGGATTGCTGATTTTTTGTATATTTATGTGTTCAAATCCAGCGCGATTCATAATAATTATTTTGGCGGTTTTTAGTATTTTCTCCCATTCATGCCATTTGTCGAATTCTGGAATTATGTCAGTGCCAATTGCAATGCTTACTTCATTAAGCGTGGTATTTGGATATTGTATAGGTAAAACATATCCTCTTTGTGATTTAATTTGTGAAATGGGGGTGTGTTGTAAATATTCGATTGTAGTATGAGTTCTTGACGGAATATTTATTGCAATTTCATACTGCGAGACAATTATATCTTGGTCATGTTTTTGGAAATAATCGTATAACATTTCCCAGCGGATATATCCATTGCTTGGATAGATTAAGTTGCCAGTTTTATCTTTTTTACCTAGAGTGTTTATACTACATGGCATTACAATAATTGTATGAGTTTTGAATGTTTTTTTTAAAAAAAATATCCACTCGATATGCCCTTTATGGGGCATATCTGCAGATAATCCGAATAACAATATTTTTGGTAAATTACTATTCATCATCCCAACTAAGCGTACCGCCTGCTTGATATTCGATTACTCTTGTTTCAAAGAAGTTTTTTTCCTTTTTCAAATCTAACATTTCACTCATCCAAGGGAATGGATTTTCCGCACCTGGATATTGTTCTGCAAGACCTATTTGCGTGAGTCTACGGTTAGCTATGAAATGTAGATATTCTTCGAACATTTGCGCATTCATACCTAAAATACCTTGTGGCATTGTATCTTTTGCGTATTGATATTCTAGTTCTACACCTTGTTTAATTAAATTTATCATTTCCTGTTGGAAATCTTTGGTCCAAAGCTGCGGATTTTCAATTTTAATTTGGTTAATAACATCAATTCCAAAATTCATATGCATGGATTCATCGCGTAAAATATATTGAAATTGTTCAGAAGTACCAACCATTTTATTTCTACGGCCCATTGATAAAATCTGGGTAAAGCCAACATAGAAAAATATACCTTCAAATACTACATAAAATGCGATTAAATCTCGTAGTAAACGTTGGTCATTTACTAGTGCTCCTGTATGAAAATTAGGGTCTCCTAGACTTTGAGTAAATGGTAATGCCCAAGATGCTTTAGTCGCAACGGATGGGATTTCACGGTACATGTTAAACACAGCTGATTCATCTAAACCTAAACTTTCAATAACATACTGATAAGCATGTGTATGTAAAGCTTCTTCGAAAGCTTGACGTAATAAGTATTGACGACATTCTGGGTTGGTAATGTGTCTATATACAGCCAAAACTAAGTTATTAGCTACCAATGAATCAGCGGTTGAAAAAAAGCCTAAATTACGTAAGACAATCATGCGCTCTGCTTCTGTTAAACCGTTTGGATCGCGCCATAATGCAAGATCTGCACTCATGCTAATTTCATTTGGCATCCAATGATTGGCGCATGCGGTTAAGTATTTATCCCAGGCCCATCTATATTTAAATGGTACTAATTGATTTAAGTCAGCGCGACAGTTAATGATTTTTTTATCATCAACTTGAATTCTGCCTGCGCCCATTTCAGGGAGCTCTAATCCTAAAGCGCCGGTTGTTGTAAAAGCATTTGCTGTTGTTTCTAGTTCTGTATATGCCATGGTTTTGTTCCTAATGTTTTTTTATGCTTCGAAAGTTTCCGCGTTTTAACTGCTCCGCTTATTTAACTGCTCCGCTTATTTAACTGCTCCGCTCTTTTTAACTGCTCCGCTCTTTTTAACTGCTCCGCTCTTTTTAACTGCTCCGCTCCCTAACGGTCGCGGCTCTGATTCTCGGTTCTGATTCGCGGTTCGGTTTTTATTGACATGCTTCACAGTCTGGGTCTAGGATTGAGCATGTTTTTGGTTCCTCTATTTTTACTGCATTAAGAGCGCCATCTGTAACGGTTGATTTTTCAGCGTTACTTGCACCTAAACTACGTAGGTAGTATGTTGTTTTTAAGCCGCGTAACCATGCTTGACGATATAAATCATCTAGTTTTTTACCAGAAGGGTTTGCCATATATATGTTTAATGATTGTGCTTGATCTATCCATTTTTGGCGACGCGAGCCTGCTTCAACTAACCACATTGGATCGATTTCAAAAGCCGTTGCGTAGCGTGCTTTTAATTCATTTGGCACTCTACTAATTGGTTGCACGCTGCCGTTATAGTATTTTAAATCATTAACCATTACTTCATCCCATAAATTTAATTTCTTTAAATCAGCAACTAAATATGGGTTTATTACAGTAAATTCACCGGATAAGTTAGATTTAACGTAGAGATTTTGATACGTTGGCTCAATTGATTGTGAAACTCCACAGATGTTAGAGATAGTCGCAGTTGGTGCTATCGCCATGATATTGGAATTTCTAATCCCTTGTGTGCGGACTTTAACTCTTAATGTTTCCCAGTCAAGAGTTTGGTTTTTATCTTGCTCTAAATATTGACCGCGGTATTGTTGTAAAAGATTTATAGAGTCAATTGGTAATATACCTTTGCTCCATAAAGAACCTTCATAACTTGGATAACTGCCTCGCTCCATTGCTAAATCTGTAGAAGCACAAATTGCGTGATAACTTATCATTTCCATAGAAATATCTGCAAATTTTACAGCTTCGGCTGATGTATAATTGAGTTTTAGCTCATATAGTGCATCTTGAAAGCCCATAACTCCTAAACCAATCGGACGATGTTTTAAGTTGGAATTACGTGCTTGTGGCACCGAATAGTAGTTGATATCAATAACATTATCTAGCATTCTTACTGCAGTTTTAATGGTGTTTTGCAGTTTTTTACTATCAATTTTTCCATCTTTTATATGTGCTGGTAAGTTGATACTACCAAGATTACAAACAGCAATTTCATCTTTTGATGTATTTAAAGTAATCTCTGTACATAGATTTGAGCTATGAATTACACCTGCATGTTGTTGCGGTGAGCGTAAGTTACATGCATCTTTAAAAGTTAGCCAAGGATGGCCAGTTTCGAATAGCATAGATAACATTTTACGCCAAAGTTTTAATGCTGGAAGCGTTTTAGAGTTTTTAATTTTATTGTTGCGTGCGTCATGCTCGTAAGATGTATACGCATCTTCGAAGCTTTTTCCATATTTATCATGTAAATCTGGTACATCGTTTGGAGAGAATAACGTCCAATCGCCTTTGGATTCTACACGCTTCATGAATAAATCTGGTATCCAAAGAGCTGTGTTCATATCATGTGTACGGCGTCTGTCATCACCAGTATTTTTTCTAAGCTCTAGAAATTCTTCAACATCCATATGCCAACATTCAAGATAAGCACAAACCGCACCTTTGCGTTTACCACCTTGGTTAACAGCTATAGCAGTCGCATCTGCAACATTTAAAAATGGGACAACCCCTTGAGATTTACCATTTGTACCAGCAATATGTGCCCCCATTGCGCGCACGGGAGTCCAGTCATTGCCTAAACCTCCAGCAAACTTGGATAATAGGGCATTATCTTTTAAGGCACTATAAATACCATCTAAATCATCTGGTACGGTAGTTAAGTAACAGCTAGATAATTGTGGGCGAGTAGTTCCTGAGTTAAATAATGTTGGGGTGGATGCCATATAATCAAATGATGATAATAATGTATAAAACTCAATGGCTTTTTCATTTTTATCTTCTTCACGTAAAGCAAGACCCATCGCAACACGCATGAAAAAGGCTTGGGGTAATTCGTAGCGTACGCCGTGTTCATGGATAAAATATCTATCAAATAGAGTTTGTAAGCTTAGATACGTAAACTGCATATCTCTTTCTGGAAGTAATGCTTGTCCTAGTTTTGTTAAATCAAATTCCAGAAGTTTATGGTCTAAAATAGATTGACCAACGCCGTGCGCTATAAATTTTTTGAAATAACTTGGATATATTTTTTGCATTTCATCAAAAGTAGCGTTACTTTGTATTTCTAATTTTGTAAGAGCTTCTGTTCTTAGACTATCTAGTAGTAAGCGAGCACTGACATAAGTATAGTTTGGCTCAGTTTCAATCAGAGTTCTTGCAGCCATTATTAATGATTTATGCACATCATCGATACTTGCTTCGTTGTATAAGTTACGTAAAGCTTCTTTAATAACTGGTTCAGATTTGACGTTAGCTAATTCACGACAAGCTTCATTAACTATAGTTTCAATACGTTTAATATCTAACTCTTGAATACTACCGTCTGGCATAGTTACAAGAATAGCATCACTATCTTTGACTTGTGTTTTTTTAAGATTTTTTTCACGCTCTTTGCGACGTTCTTCACGATATAATACATAAGCTCGTGCTATTGTATTTTGGCTATTACGCATAAGAGCCAATTCAACTTGATCTTGAATATCTTCAATATTTATAGTGCCACCGCTTGGTAGTCTTCTATTAAAGACGCTAATTACTTGACCAGTTAAGGAGTCGATTTGTTCGCGGATTCGATTAGATGCGACGGCACTTGAGCCTTCCACAGCGATATATGCTTTCGTGATTGCAACTTTAATTTTAGATGCATCGAAAGCAACCACATTCCGATTGCGTTTTATTATTTTCAATGTGCCTGGTATTGTTGTAATGCTTACATCTGTTTGGCTATTGAGAATTGCTTCACGAGTAGGCGTTAATATTTCAGACATTTTTCCTCCGGTAATTAGTTTCAGGATTAATGCTAAATTTAATAACAGTCAAAAATTTAACATTACGTGAAAAACTAGAATAAATTTATTTTGCAATAACCACTACATATAGTTATTAAGGACGCAATACAACACAATATAGTGTGTTTTTATAAAAACTGCAAGGGATAACTATATGAATATCCTGTGGATAACTTGTGAGAATCCGACTTCACATTCTACTATGTTTGACAAAGTACTTAGATTTTCTGCGGTTAAATCTGTTTAATTTCGCTAGCTTGGAATATATACATCTGGAAAGAACTTAAAAGCCGCAGTCGCAGGAGCAATCGCAATCGCAAACGGAAATGAGTGCGCTTGCGGCTTTTTTCTTGCGACAAATTAGTTAAACAGATTTAACTTCGGAAAAAATCGCACCCGATTGTTGTTATAAATTTTGTATTATAGTTATAATATGGTACAATTGCGCCACTGAATTGTCATGAAAAAAAGGTGTGTAATGTTAGCTAAACAAGATTTAAGCTACATCCCAAGTTTTTTTAGAAAAACGGAAGGGCCAAAGTTAAAAACATTAAAGATTGATTTGCTTAAATTGCAGCTAGCGCTTAGTAAATTTTATGATCCAACGCATCAACAGTACCTTTCTACTCGTGTGGAGAAACTTTTAAATAATCCTAATTTGATTTCTAGTTTAGAGTCTAATTATACATCAAAGGGTTGTTATTACTTGATACAATTCGTTATGCAATTGAAGAAAACTACCATATGTCCAGAGCCGAAAAAGTTCTCTCTTAATGAGAATGAATCTTACAGATTAATTAAAGCCATTTTGTATTTTATAACCTTGGGGATTATTTTATTGTCAACACTATCGATTGTTTCATTATTAATAACTTTAAAATTCATTAACTTTAGTTTATCTTCAAG
>CAZADN010000012.1:0-22486 GCA_964483895.1 uncultured Legionellaceae bacterium | reverse complement strand
GTTAATTTTTAAACTAGTTATGTTATTTTTAATGTCATCATCGATTGTTTCTTTGAATTTTATTATTAAAAGATCCTGGTTTTATAAAAAAAATACTAAAAGTTTCAAGGAGTTTATTGCATCGTTTTGGAATAGCGCGGACCTTGGAAAATTATATGTGCAAATAGATAAAGAAAGAAATATCGAAGGTGTTAGTGCAATTTTTTATTCAGGGTTTAAAGAATTCGTGCGCATGCGTAAACAAGGTAAAGTGCTTATTGAAAATATTGAAAGAGTTATGCAAATTAGCTTTGCTAAAGAAGCGGAGTTACTAGAACAGCATTTGTCAATTTTTGCATCTATAGGTTCTATTGCACCATTTATTGGTTTATTTGGTACAGTTTGGGGTATTATGAGTTCGTTTCAAGCTTTGGGCCAAGCTTCGCAAGCGACTATTGGTATGGTAGCTCCTGGGATATCAGAGGCATTAATTGCAACTGCATTGGGTCTTTTTACAGCAATTCCAGCAGTGCTTGCATATAATAGATATTCAACTAAAGTAAATAGTTTGCTAAATAAGTATGAGCTTTTCCAAGATGAGTTGATAGCCTTGATTTCTGAGCAAACTGAAAAAAATCCTAAGGAATAGATTTATGCGTAAGAGAAGCAGAGCAGGCAGAGAACCAGTTTCTGAAATTAATGTCGTACCTTATATTGATGTTATGTTAGTGCTTTTGGTTATATTTATGATAACTGCCCCAATTCTAACCCAAGGTGTTACCGTTGATTTGCCAAAAGCGCAGAGTGAAACTTTAAAAAGTGGTGATAGAGAGCCAATTATCGTTTCAGTTAATATCTCTGGTGAGTATTTTTTAAACATATCAGACACTCCGGATGCGCCTCTTGATCCGCATACTTTACAAGTTAAAGTAGCAGCTGAGCTAAATTTAGCTAAAGAGAATAAGCAACAATTACCAGTTTTGGTAAAAGGTGACCTTGGAGTTCCTTATGGGAAAGTAGTTGTAGCTATGAGTCTTTTAAAGCAAGCTGGAGCTAAAAAAGTTGGTTTGATGACAGACTCAACTGAAAGTACGGGGAATTTGGGATGAACTTTAGTAATAGTTATAAAGTATCTTTTGCGATAGCGGTTTTTTTGCATTTAACTATCTTAATGTTTTCAATAATTGATAGGTCATCTCCAAGGCCTGTGTTGGTTAAAGAAACTCAAAATACTAGTAGTAACCAAGCATCTATAGATGTGAAAGAACAAGAATCCAAAATAGTTGAGGCTGTAGCAGTTGATAATAAAGAAGTAATGGAAGAAATCAATCGTCTTAAAGAGGTTAAAGCTCGTCAGAGACAAGCGGAAATTAATCGTGAAATGCAACTTAAACGTCAAGCAGAAGAGACAAGACGGAAGTTATTAGCTGATCAAAAACGCATTGCTGATATGAAGCGTGAAGCTTTGCAACTTGAGAAATTAAAACAGCAAAAGATTTTAGAAGAGAAAAAGAGACTAAAAGAGATTGCTGATAAAAAACTTGCCGAAGAAAAAAAACTTGCAGAGCTGCGTAAAAATCAAGAAAACTTGCGTAAACAGCAAGCACTTGAAGCTAAAAAATTAGTTGATGTGCAAAATAAACATGCCGAGGAAATTGCGAAGATTGAGCGTGCCCGTGAAGAAAAACTTAAAGCCGAGCTTGCTAAAAAAGCTCAAGAAGAAGCACGCATCAAATCTCAATACGAGCAAGCAGAAAGAACTAGAATAGCAGGTGAAGTAGATAAATATAAAGCTCTAATCCTAAATGCTATTAGTAATAAATGGATTTTACCTGAAAATGCTAACAGTCAAATGTCTAGCCAGTTTCAAATTCATCTTGCCCCAAATGGAGCAGTGTTGGATGTGAGTTTAACAAGAAGTAGTGGAGATCCAGTTTTAGATAGATCAGCAAAAGATGCAATTTATAAAGCATCGCCATTGCCAGTGCCAGCTGATCCTAAAACATTTAATTTATTTAGAGATATTAGTTTAACCGTCAGGCCTGGTAACGCAAGGGGGTAATTAAAGTGTTAGCACGTTCTATAAGAATTTTATTTTTATTATTTGGTTTAGTGGGGTATGCGTTTGCAGTTGATTTAGAGCTTACTCATGGGGTAAATATGGCTTTACCGATTGGGATAAACTCCTTTGGCACTAATGATGAAGCGCAAGATATGGTAAAAATCATTGGTAATGATTTAAATTTATCTGGTCAGTTTAATGTTATTAATAGTAATAATCGCAATAGTGAACAACCTTTAGCTTATTGGAAAAGTGTTGGCGCTGATAGTGTTTTGTCTGGTAGAGTTGTGCCATTAGGAAATAATCAATACAGTGTTACTTTTGACCTCATTAATTCCGCAGCAACAGGAAAATTATTACTTAGCCAAAAGTATCAAGTAGACGCGAATAAATTGCGTAAACTTGCTCATCATATTAGTGATGAAATTTATTATAAATTAACTGGTGACCGTGGTGTTTTTTCAACCAAAATTGCTTATGTATTAGTACAAAGAGCAGGTGAAAATTCTAAATATTCTTTAGAAGTCGCTGATATGGATGGTTACAATTCTCAAAGTTTATTATTATCACAATCTCCAATTATGTCGCCATCTTGGTCACCAAATGGAAGACAAATAGCTTATGTATCTTTTGAAAAGAAAAGACCTCAGGTTTATGTTGTAGATGTAGCCACTGGCGGTCGACGTTTAATAACAGATTTTACTGGAATTAATGGTGCACCAGCTTGGTCACCAGATGGTAGCGAATTAGCGGTTGTCTTATCTAAAAGTGGTAGCCCTAAAATATACATTGTAAATTTAGCGACTGGCAATATGCGCCAAGTTACATTTGGTGAGGCAATTGATACCGAACCACGCTATGCACCAGATGGTAAAACCTTATTATTCACTTCTGGTAGAGGTGGTTCTCCACAGATTTATAGTTTAAATTTAGCTGATGGTAGAGTATCACGAATAAGTTTTGATGGTAATTATAATGCTCGCGCTTCTTATACTCCTAATCAAAAAATGATTGTAATGTTACACAGAGAAGATAGAGAATTTAGTATCGGTGTGCAAAATGTTGCAAGTAGTATAATAAGTATTATAACTGATTCTGATTCAGATGAATCTCCAACAGTTTCACCCAACGGCAAGTTAGTTTTATATGCAACTAGAATTCAACAAAAAGGGATTTTAGCTATTACATCCATTGATGGAAGCATTCGTATACGTCTACCATCTAGAGAAGGGGATGTGCAAGAACCTGCTTGGTCACCATTTATAAGTTAAATTTTATGGACAAAGATTTTTACAGGGATTTTGAAGAGAAGTACCGAGGTTCACGAGATTTGATTAAATCACGTCTACGTGTTTATTTACCTTTTGTTGTACCATTACTAGAAGTTTATCCAGAAGCCACAGCTTTAGATCTAGGTTGTGGTCGAGGAGAATGGCTTGAGTTAATGGTTGAAAATGGTTTTCAGGCAATAGGGATTGATCTTGATAAACAAATGCTTATGCAGGCTGAAAATCTTGGTTTAAATGTTACTTGTAGAAATGCAATTGAATACTTAAATACTTTACCTGAAAGTAGCCAGGTGGTAATTTCCGCCATGCATTTTGTTGAACATATTTCGTTTGCAAATTTACAAGAATTGGTTAAGGCAGCATTATTTGCTTTAAAGCCTGGTGGTTTGTTAATTATGGAAACGCCCAATCCTGAAAATATTGTAGTAGGAAGCTGCGCTTTTTATTTAGATCCTACGCATAATAGGCCAATTCCTCCTAATTTATTATCTTTTGTGCCTGAGTATTATGGATTTAAAACAACCAAAGTTTTGCGTTTACAAGAGTCAGAGCATTTAAAAAACAAAATACGCTTAAATATTATGGACGTATTAAATGGCGCAAGTCCTGATTATGCTGTTATTGCGCAGAAAAATGCAGATGCTGATATTTTAGCTGTTAATGCAAAGGCTTTTACTATAAATTACGGGATGACTGTAGAAAAATTGGCTGCAAATTATCAACGGGCTATTAATGCTGAATGGGTAAAAACTAAGTTGAATTTTATCAAGCGGATTTTTAATCTAAGATCACTGTTACGGACCATATAAATGGATGTTGTTGAAATTTTTACAGACGGTGCATGCAAAGGTAATCCTGGACCAGGAGGTTGGGGAGCGTTGCTACGTTGTCGTGGGAAAGAAAAAGAGTTAAAAGGTTTTGCACCTGAAACAACTAATAATCGTATGGAATTAACAGCAGCAATCGAAGCATTAAATTCTTTAACTCGGGCTTGTAAAGTCGATTTATACACCGATTCTAATTACTTACGTCAAGGAATGCAAAGTTGGCTTGTAAATTGGAAACAGAAAAACTGGCGAAATGCAAAGAATCAACCAATAAAAAATATAGACTTATGGCAGTGTTTAGATAAGCTTGCAAATCATCATAAAATAAGTTGGCATTGGGTAAAAGGGCATGCAGGCCATCCCGAAAATGAGCGAGCAGATGAACTTGCAAATGTTGCAATATTAGAGGCGAGACAAGATTAAATGCGACAAATCGTATTAGATACTGAAACTACTGGTTTAGATCCTAGCTCTGGTCATAGAGTTATTGAAATTGGGTGTATTGAGTTAGTCAATCGTAAGTTTACCGGAAAGAATTTACATCTTTATTTAAACCCTGAGCGAGAAGTCGATGAAGGTGCATATCGGGTGCACGGCATTAGTAATGAGTTTTTAAAAGATAAGCCGGTTTTTAAAAATATAGCTAAGCAATTCATAGATTTTATTAGCGATTCGCAGTTAATTATTCACAATGCGCCTTTTGATGTTGGTTTTTTAAATTCTGAGTTAAGTTTGATTAAGCATAATAAGTCACTCACTCAATTATGCGATATTCTTGACACTTTGGTTCTAGCACGTGAAAAACACCCAGGTCAGAGAAATAATTTAGATGCTTTATGTAAAAGATATAATGTAAATAATTCAAATCGAAAACTGCACGGAGCTTTATTAGATGCTGAAATTTTAGCTTTCGTATACTTAGCAATGACCGGCGGCCAAACAGAACTTTTTACGGGCTTTGGAGTAGAAACCAATCAAAATAACCATACAATTAAGCAAAGCTTCACAAAATTACAATCTAATTCACCAGTCATTCAACCAACTTCTACAGAAGTTGATAGGCATAATGATTTTATGTTGCTTCTTGATAAGTCCAATTAGTCTGTTGTTGCCCCTAACAAAATAGTTTTAGTCGCAATTTTATCAACGATTTGGTCGTGATGTTCGATTATGAAAACAATTTTGTTTTTGGCGATTTTTAAAATTACTTCTTTTAAATTTTCGCATGAATGTGTATCAAGATGATTAAAAGGTTCATCAAGAATAATAACTTCAGGGCTCATTAATAAAACCCTAATAAGTGATAATTTTTGAAACTCACCACCAGAAAGACTCGTGAGGTGATTGGCGATAATTGTGTTAAGTCCGTCAGGTAGTTTGGCAATAATCTCGTTTGCTTCTACTAAGTTGATAGTTTCCTGTAAGTTATAATCTGTAATTCCTTCATTAAACAGGGTTAAATTATTTTTGATAGTGTCTTCAAAAAAATATGGCTTTTGAGGCATCAGACAAATTTTTTGGCGCCAGTTTGCTTCATTTAAACTAAACAAATTTATTCCGTTTACTAAAATTTCGCCATTATTTGGCTGTAAAAATCCTAGTAACAACTCAACTAAAGTAGATTTACCAGCGCCATTTTTACCACAAATGCCAAAAATATCACCTTTTTTTGCGCTGAAATTTATATTTTCGAAAATTTGTTTATTAATTTGATGATATTTGAAGGATAATTGTTTTACTTCGATTTGTGATACTTCATCTACTTTATTTTGCGCAGTGAAATAAGATGCGGCTAATTTATTGGTTTTCTCAATAATAAAAGACAGTCTGCTTAAAAACGCATTTATATTTTTAATTGAAAGAATATACATTGATAGCCTACTTGCTGGCTCACCTAGAATTTCAATATACAAAATGAATGTAAACAAATAACCTATGCTGATTTGTTTTGAGTGAACTAAATTTGCACCTACTAGTAATACCAAGCCTATGCCAATAATTTCTAATAAGTAATTAAAAGGGATTATTAGTGCTTCTTTTTTAATGAATTCGAATGTTTGATCACGATAATCTTGATTTAATAGATTAATTTTTTTGATTTGTTTCTGTTCCAACCCGTAGGCTTTGATTAATTGCAAGCCATTTAGAATATCTTGTAGTTTGCTAAAAGTTTTCATCAGTGCCTGTTGAGCTTTAATTCCTGTTTGCTCTAAATTTCGTCCTAAATAAAATACAGTTATGACACTTAAAATAAAAAACCCGCTGATAACAGCAAATAATAGCCAACTTATTTCAAGCATCAATCCTAAAATCCCAATAACTATAAACAAATGAAAAAATAATAAATTTAAAAACGGGATTAAATTTGTTTCAATTCCATTTATATCCTGAATAATATTGTGTGATAAAGATGAGAAATCGTGTTTTTTTGCTTCATGAAAAGGAGTTATTATAATCCTACTTAAAATTCTATCTCTAAGTTTGAAAATATTAAGTTGAACAAATTTCCCAACACAAATTACTACTTGCCTGTAAAGGACATAGATGAAAATACAACACAGAATAATTCGACTAAAAATAAAGTCTTCAAAATATAAATAATGTGAAGAACTAATCCCTTCAATAAAATTTTTGACAAGCCATGGTAAGTATAGCCCGGTTAAAGATAGTAGCAGACTGAAAACAGTGTATTGAATAAACAAGCCGGGCTCTTCATAAACAAAATTCTTTAACATTTTAAAAAAAGTCATAATATTCAAATATCCTTCTCAGGTTTGATAAGTATGTATTGTATTACTACAATTATTATATGATTTACTAAAGGAGTAATAAATGCAAGATAAAAAGTTTGTGATAATTGGATTTGGTTCTGTTTCGCAATGTTTATTACCGCTTTTAATTAAACATTGTTGTAAGCCAGAGCAAGTAACCATTATTGATGCTATTGATTATACAGCCAAACTTAATCCTTACATTAAACGAGGCGTTAAATTTATAAATACAACAATTACCAAAGATAACTATGATAAAATTTTAAGTAGTTTATTAAGTGCTGGTGATTGCCTAATAGAGTTATCAACTTTTTTGGATACCTTAACGATTGTTACTTGGTGTGCAGAACATAATGTTAATAATATTAATACATCGATTAATGGTTGGGATGATAAAAATAATATTAAGAATTTAAATAATTACCATCATGACATGAATATCTACATGAAAAGTCTAAAAGGCCAGCAAACACCTACAATTATTTTAGAGCACGGGGCTAATCCTGGTTTGGTTTCACATTTGGTAAAAAAAGCATTGGTTGATATGACTAATTATTTGGAAGAGAGAAAGAAAATATCTAGGGATAATTTTGATTTTATTCAAGATAACGCCTTTCCAGAATTAGCACAAAGCTTAGGAGTTAAAGTAATTCATATTTCTGAAAAAGATACACAAATTTCACATTTACCTAAAAAGCCTGATGAGTTCGCTAATACTTGGAGTGTAGATGGGTTATATACTGAAAGCATATGCGCTTCTGAGTTAGGATGGGGAAGTCATGAAATAACCATTCCGCATTTTGGAGAACGTTATCAAATAGGGAATAAAAATTGTATTTTTTTGAAAAGGTCCGGAAAAAATGTTTTGGTTAAATCATGGGTTCCAGATGAAAGTTTTGTTGGAATGGTAATTACCCATGGTGAAGCCATTTCAATCAATGATTATCTTAGCATTAAAAATAATCAAGGGGAAACAGTTTATTGTCCAACCGTACATTACGCTTATTGCCCTAGTGATTATACAATTCTTTCAATTCAAGAATTAGAGCATCGTTCTTTAATTATGCAAAACAATGTTAGGATAATGAATGAGGATATTATTGATGGTCAGGATAAGCTAGGTGTATTAATAATGGGTAACCCTGATATTAGCTGGTGGACCGGATCGCTACTTAGTATCCAAACCGCAAGACAAATCTTGGCAAATCATTCACCAACCACTTTACAGGTAGCTGGATCAATGATTGCTGCTATTGAGTGGATGCTTAAGAATCCACAAGAAGGGATTCATTATCCTGAGACCATACCTTGGGAACCTATCTTGAATGCTGCTGAAAAATATTGGGGAGGATATCATTCTGTGGCGACAAATTGGCATCCGAATAATATTAAGTTAAGTCCATTTGATGAACCTAAAAATGAAGATTGGGTTTTTCAGAATTTTTTGGTTGGTTAAGATAATACTTAAGATGGCTTTAGAATACCCCTCATCCGCCCTTCGGGCACCTTCTCCCCGTTTTCGTGGAGAAGGGAAAAGTGGAGATGTTATTTGCCACTTATGTCGCAAAAATGAAACTAATTAGATAAAAATAATTCAAATTTCACTTGAAATGATTTTTAATTGTACTAAATTGTAAGTATGGAAGAATGATATTTGGACAATATATGGATATTTTTGTCACCTCGAAGAGATTTTTAACTGTAAGCATGGCCTGTTTATTAATTACAATGCTTTTTTCTTTTACTGCAAATGCCAATACTTTTATATATAATCCTAAAACTTTACAATGGCAAGCTATTAATAACAATGGCAAAGTTGTAAGAACTGGGCATGGTTCTGCTGGACGTAATTATTGTCCTGATATTGGGAGAAGTTGTAGAACTCCTTCAGGTACTTTTCATATTATGAGTAAGGGTGGGCCTTGGTGTAAGTCAAGTAGATATCCTAAACCTCGTGGTGGAGCACCTATGCCTTACTGCATGTTCTTTAGTAGGAATTATGCTGTGCATGGTTCTAATGATGTACCAAATTATAATGCTAGTCATGGTTGTGTGAGAGTTAGGACTGGTGATGCTCAATGGTTATCTAATAACTTTATGCATATTGGGACTAAGGTTATTATTAGATCGTATTAAATTTTTGGATGGTTGTCTCCCCGTAATCCGCTTTGCTCCTTACGGGAATAACTTTATTCATCTTCATCCGCAATGCTAAACGAAGAACCACAGCCACATGTGGTTTTAGCATTTGGATTTTTGATTACGAATTGCTCTTGAATACCACTTGTAAAATCTATTTCTGAGCCAGTTAATAATGTTACGCTCATGCAATCAACTAACAGTTTAATTGTCGACTTATTATCAGAACAAATTTTTTCAATAATTGTGTCATCAGTTTGGATTTCTTCATCAAAGGTAAAACCATACTGATACCCTGAACATCCACCGCCAGTTATATAAACTCTAAGATTAAGATTTGGGTTATTTTCTTCATTAATAAGACTTAAAATTTTATCGGCAGCTGCATTAGATACAGTAATTTTAGATGAACTTGTTATCACACTCTGGTTATCTTGTAAGGTGTTTACAGACATTTAAGTTTCTCCGAAAGAGATATAATTAGCAAAATTATAACATAATCAATTTTTATCAACGAATAATTTCTTCAATTACAGCTCCACCAAGACATTGGTTTTTATCATAAAACACTATATATTGCCCTGGAGTGACCGCGCGTTGTGGTTCTGAGAACATTACATGATGTTGATTTTTATCAGAAGGTGAGATTACGCAAGCTTTATCTTCTTGTCTATATCTAGTCTTGGCATAACAAGTCATTGGAAGATTTACTTTATCTTCATTAATCAGCCAATGAATTGGCCCACAGGTTAATCCTTTAGCAAATAATAATGGATGATTTTGCCCTTGCGCAACTATTAGTTTATTGTTTTTAACATCTTTGGCAGCCACATACCATGGCTCGCCAGCAGAATCTTTAAGACCACCTATATTTAAACCTTGGCGCTGCCCTAAAGTATAAAACATTAAACCATCGTGTTTACCCAACTCTTTACCATCAGAAGATTCAATTATACCTGGTTTTGCAAGCATATATTCATTAAGAAAAGTTTTAAAACGTCGTTCACCTATGAAACAAATGCCGGTAGAGTCTTTTTTAGAATGATTTGTGAGATTCAATTGCTCGGCAATACTGCGCACCTCGGTTTTTAAGATTTCTCCTAAAGGAAAAATAGTGTGTTCTAATACTTTTTTATCTATGGCGTGCAGAAAATATGTTTGATCTTTATTTCTATCTTTAGATTTATATAAGCCTGCAATACCCTCTTTATAAAGAATTTTGGCATAATGACCTGTTGCAATAAAATCAGCTCCTAGATTTTTTGCGTATTCATAAAATACTTTAAATTTGATTTCTTTATTACATAATACATCTGGATTTGGAGTTCTAGATTTCGCATATTCATCAAGAAAATGTGAAAATACATTATCCCAATATTCTTTGGCGAAATTTACGGTGTGCAAGGTAATGCCAAGTTGAGAGCAAACGCTTTGTGCGTCAGCAAGGTCAATTGCTGCTGGGCAGTGTTGCTCAGAGTCGTCTTGATCCCAATTTTTCATAAAAAGACCTTCGACTGCATATCCTTGTTGTAACAAAAGATAAGCACTCACCGCAGAGTCTACGCCACCAGAAATACCGATAATAACCTTTTTTTTCATTAAACACACGATACAAAACCCGTATTTTACGTTATACTGCGCTAATCTTCAAACTTTAGATTTCACTATGAAATTAAATATCCAAAAATGTCAGCTTCTTGAAAAAAATGGGCCTTTTATAGTTTCAATTACTGAGCGGCTACCATATTATATAGAAAAAGTAGATGACGTGGAATTTTATTATATTGTTGAGAGATTTAAAGAATTTTATCTTTTAACTCTTGATCTTAATGCATGTGTTAAAATACAGTGTCAAAGATGTATGCATGATTTTGATTATCAATATAAAAATGTAACTAAAATAGCAGTTTGTAAATCTGAAGATGTTGCAGATAGGATGATGGCAGAGTACGAACCTCTTGTAAGTTTGACGAATGAAGTAGATTTAATCGAAATTATTACTGATGATTTACATTTATTTTGCCCTGAAATTCATGATAATTTAGACAAATGTATGAGTGAAAAATAAAATTTAGATAGTAAAATCAGAATAAACACTTGGATTCTAGTTAAAAACTATGTAAAATTCTCACCCTACGAAAGCAAATTGTTTAGGAGTAGCCCAATGGCAGTACAACAAAATAAAAAATCTCGTTCAAAGCGTGGCATGCGTCGCTCGCATGATGGCTTGAGCAAACCAACTTTGTCTGTTAATTCAACAACAGGTGAAACACATTTACGTCATCATGTTAGTCCAGATGGTTATACCCATGCAGGACGAAAAGTGCTTGATAAAGATACTAACTACGAAGAACAAGAGTAAATTTCTTGAAAAAAGTTACTTTAGCAATAGACGCCATGGGTGGAGACCACGGTTTATCTGTGGTTATTCCAGCATCAGTAAGAGCTGTTAGGCAAAATCCAGGCTTACATCTAATTCTAGTAGGCGATGAACCGCAGGTAGTTCAATGTTTAAAAAAACATGGTGTTGTGGTTGGTAGCGATAGTCAATTTAGTATTCGCCATTCTAGCGAAGTTGTTGATATGGATGAATTGCCTTCGCACGCTCTTAGGAATAAAAAAGATTCATCAATGCGAGTTGCAATTAATCTTGTAAAAGATGGATTAGCGCAAGCGTGTGTAAGTGCTGGTAATACAGGCGCCTTAATGGCAACCGCTAGATTCGTGTTAAAAACATTACCTGGAATAGATAGACCAGCTATTATAGCTGAGTTACCAACTGCTGATGGCCGTACTAGGGTTATTGATTTAGGAGCAAATGTTGATTCATGTGCTGAGCACTTATTTCAATTTGCGGTAATGGGTTCAGCGCTTATTCGTGCCCTTGATAAACGTACCCCTAAAGTAGCTCTTCTTAATATCGGTGTTGAAGAAATTAAAGGTAACGATCAAGTTAAACGTACCGCTCATATGCTATCTGAATGTTCATTGATTGACTATGTGGGATATGTTGAGGGTGATCAGTTTTATTCAGGAAAAGTTGACTTAGTAGTTTGTGATGGCTTTGTCGGTAATGTTGCTTTAAAAGCTAGTGAAGGTTTAGCTAACTTATTAATATCCGTATTAAAAGAATCATTTTTGCGTAATAAGTGGTATAAATTTGTCGGATTGCTTGCCAAACCTGCGTTGGCGCATTTAAAAAATAGAATGGACCCAGCGCGTTATAATGGTGCTAGCTTAATAGGTTTAAATGGCATAGTAGTAAAGAGCCATGGTGGCGCAAGCATTAAAGGATTTCATTTTGCAATTGAAGAAGCGATGTTGCAAGTACAGAATAATGTCATAGATTTACTCAGAGAACAAATTTCGGATTTTGTAGACAGAGGAATTTTACTTTAAATTATGTTAAATAAAGCTATTGTTTTTCCTGGTCAGGGATCACAGTCAATTGGTATGTTGCGTGATTTAGCTGATAAATATCCTAATATTATAGAGAATTTTACAGAAGTATCTTCGGCTTTAGATTTCGATTATTGGCGTCTAGTGCAAGAAGGTCCAGCAGATTTATTAAATCAAACAGAATACACACAAGTTGCTATGTTAATTGCAGATGTAGCGATTTATAACGCCATGTTGAGCACAGGAAATTTAATCAAACCTACGATGATGGCTGGACATAGTCTTGGAGAATATGCGGCTTTAGTTTGTGCTGGCGCGTTAGATCTAGTTACAGCAGCGCATTTAGTACGAGCCAGAGGGCGCTTGATGCAAGAAACCATCCCACTTGGAGTTGGTGCGATGGCAGCTATTGTTGGTTTAGAGGATAAGCAGGTTGAGGATTTATGCAAAGAGGCATCATCATCAGCGGAATTAGTGACTCCTGCAAATTATAATGCAGTTGGTCAGGTAGTAATCGCTGGAAACACTAAAGCTGTAGAACGTGCGATTACCCTTGCACAAAACATGCAAGCAAAACTCGCTACTATTATTCCAGTAAGTGTACCTTGCCATTGTTCTTTATTAGCTAAAGCTTCGGAAAAATTCCAAGAAGTTTTACAGAAAATTACTTTTAATGTACCTAAAGTCAAGGTAATTAGTAATGTAGATTTAAGTGTATATGAGTCAGATTCACAGATAAAAGAGTTGCTAGCCAAACAATTATATTCTCCAGTGCAATGGGTGAAAACAGTTTTATTTATGCAACAATCTGGAATTGAAGAAATATTTGAATGTGGCCCTGGAAAAGTTTTAAGTGGGTTAGTTAAACGAATAGATAGAAATATGCAAGTATCCCAAGTAAGTCAGCAATTACTATTATGAGAACTGAGCCGCGCGCGTAAGCAAGCGGAAGCTTAACGAACCAACAGAAGAATCACAGAGGTTTAAAAATGATAGACTTAAACAACAAAGTTGCTTTAGTAACTGGCGCAAGTAGAGGTATTGGTCGAGCTATTGCTACATCTTTAGCAAAAAATGGCGCGTATGTTTATGGTACAGCAACAACGCCAGATGGTGCTAAAAACATCACAAACACTTTTAAAGAAGCCGGTTTATTAGGAGAAGGGTTGGTACTGAACGTTACAAACCCAGCTAGTATAGAAGATTTATTTACAACATTTGCATCTCAGGAAAAAAATCCTGAAATCTTAGTAAATAATGCTGGTATTACAGCGGATAATTTGTTGTTACGCATGAGTGATGAAGAATGGTTAAATGTGATTGAGACCAATCTAAGCTCCGTATTTAGATTAACCAGAGCCGCTATAAAATCTATGTTTAGAGCGCGTAAAGGTAGAATTATCAGTGTTGGGTCTGTAGTCGCTTCATCAGGAAATCCTGGACAAGTTAATTATTCTGCTGCGAAAGCTGGTATTATTGGCTTTTCTAAATCATTAGCAGCAGAAGTGGCGTCACGTGGTATTACTGTGAACGTAGTTGCACCAGGATTTATAGATACAGATATGACGCAAGCTTTGCCAGATCTTGTCCGTACGGAATTATTAAAACGTATACCAGCTAAACGCCTAGGTAATGTTGATGATATAGCTAATTTAGTAACGTTTCTAGCATCTGATGCGGCTAGTTATATTACTGGTGAAACCATTCATGTGAATGGCGGTATGTATATGGATTAGAATTTTCTTGTGGATTTAGCAAGATACAATGTATAATTAACCAAATTTTTACTGTTTATAAATTTAAGAGGATATTTAAGATATGAGTACTGTAGAAGAACGAGTTCGTAAAATTGTTGTTGAGCAATTAGGTATAAAAGAAGATGAACTAAATAATGATGCATCTTTTGTTGATGATTTAGGCGCTGATTCATTAGACACAGTTGAACTAGTTATGGCTCTTGAAGAAGAATTTGAAACAGAAATTCCGGATGAAAAAGCTGAAAAAATCACAACAATTCAAGAAGCGATTGATTATATTGAAGCAAACCTACATCAAGAAGGTTAATAAATATTTCCTTTCTAACCCTTATTGTTTCAGCTTGAGCTGTTATTAAGAAAAACTTATAATTCCCGTGAAAGCGGGAATTAAGCATGACTTAAGTGAAGCAAGTTGTAAGGGGATGTAAATCTTTTGGGGGCTGTATTTTGAGTAATAATTCAGGTAAAAGACGCGTAGTTGTTACAGGTATGGGGATGGTTTCTCCAGTAGGTCTATGTGTTGAAGAGTCTTGGCGCAATGTATTGGCAGGTGTTAGTGGTGTAACAGAGATTGATTCTTTTGATACTACTGATTACTCTACAAAAATTTGGGCTAAAGTTAAAAACCTAGATGTTGAAAAATATATACCTGCAAAAGATGCACGTAAAATGGATCCGTTCACACAATTCGGAATGGTTGCTGCACAAGAGGCTATCGAAGATGCAAATCTTGTAATAGATGCTGAGCTTTCAGTACGAACAGGTGTGGCAGTTGGTGCAGGAATTGGTGGGATTCAAACGATTACCAATAATCAAGAGCGTTTAGAAAATGGTGGACCACGCAAAGTGTCTCCATTTTTCATTCCTGCTGGCATTATTAATATGTTAGCTGGTCAGATTTCAATTAGACATAATTTAAAGGGCCCAAATATTGCTGTAGTTACTGCTTGTACAAGTGGTACGCATAATATTGGTTTAGCTGCTAGAATGATAAGTTACGGCGATGCCGATGTTATGATTTGCGGCGGTGCTGAAATGACTAATACTCCATTATGTCTTGCTGGGTTTTCAGCGGTTAGGTCATTGTCTAAACGCAATGATGAACCAACTAAAGCTTCAAGACCATGGGATAAAGATCGTGATGGCTTTGTTATGGGTGAAGGTGCTGGTATTCTGGTTCTAGAAGAGTATGAAAGAGCAAAGGCTCGAGGCGCTAAAATTTACGCTGAATTAGTAGGTTTTGGTATGTCTGGAGATGCTTATCATATAACCGCCCCTGATGAAGATTCAGATGGAGCAACTCGTTGTATTCAAGAAACTTTAAAAGATGCAGGTATTAGTCCAGAACAAGTTGACTACATTAATGCACATGGCACATCTACTGGATTGAATGATAAAAACGAATGCCAAGCAATCAAAATTGTTTTTGGCGAACATGCTTATAAGCTTGCGGTTAGCTCAACTAAGTCAATGACTGGTCATTTACTAGGTGCTGCTGGAGCAGTAGAAGCAATATTCACTATTTTATCTATAAGAGATCAAGTAGCTCCACCAACCATTAATCTAGATAATCCAGATGAAGGATTTGACTTAAATTTTGTACCACATACAAAACAAAAGATGAATATTAAATATGCTTTAAAAAATTCATTAGGCTTTGGCGGTACGAATGGAACTTTGTTATTTAAGCGTATGGATGAATGATTAGAGGCAAAGTATTAAGCTTTGTATCATGTTTAATAATATTTTCTCTTGCATATTTTTTAGCTTGTGTTTTATACATGCCGATGCATTTTACTGCAGAAACAAATAAAATTCTAGCTATAGATAAAGCTACTTCAGCACGTGCTTTAGTTACAAAATTAAAATCACAGAAATTAATTAAATATGATAGCATTTTATTAGTCTATATTAAGATTTCAGGTATATCTAAACGTTTAAAAGCTGGAGTTTTTGAGATTCATTCTCAAGAATCATTTCATCATTTGTTAAAGCGTATTTTAGCATTTGATATATTAAAAAAATCATTTCAAATCACACCAGGTATTACTAAAGCACAATTGGCAGTTAAGCTTCAAAACGCTGAATATTTAAATTATACTGCGTCTTCTTGGGAACATTCCGTATTGAAGCAACCATATATTTTGCCCAACGATGGTTCGCAAGAGAAAAATTTCGAAGGTTTATATTTAGCTGATACATATCAATATAATGCTGGTAGTGATGCTGAAATTTTGCTGTCTCTTGCAAATCAAAACCTTAAAAATTGTTTATTTGATTCTTGGAATAAAAGAGATATAAATTTACCTTATAAATCACCTTATGAGTTACTAATTGTTGCCTCAATTTTAGAGAAGGAATCTGCTACTTTAGAGGATAAACAGTTAATTTCAGGGGTAGTAGTTAATAGATTACGTAAAAATATGCCACTTCAAATGGATCCAACGGTTATTTATGGATTAAAAGATAAATATACTGGTAAACTTTCGCATGCTGACATGCAGGTAGTAAGTGAATATAATACTTATAAACATAGAGGCTTGCCTCCAACCCCAATTGCGATGGTAAGTTGTGAGTCAATAAAAGCTGCAAGTTTGCCGATATTAACTGATTATTTGTATTTTGTTGCGAATGGCAAAGGTAGTCATATTTTTTCAAAAACTTATGCTGAGCATCTTAAATTAATTAGATGATGTGGTAGTTAATCCCGTAATCAGCTTGCGCTCCTTACGGGCTACGTTACTACGTTACATAATATTAAATGTAGTCCGTAAGGAGCGCAAGCTGATTACGGGTTTACTAAATCATGTAGAGATATGAAATGATCAATCACTTAGGACAATATATTGTTGTAGAAGGTTTGGAAGGTGCTGGTAAGACTACGGCTATTAAGACAATTAAGCGCTTTTTTACCGAACAAAAAATTAGTTTCATAACCACTCGTGAGCCAGGTGCGACTAGTGTTGGTGAAAGTATTCGTAATATATTAAAAGATGAATCTATTAAAGAAAGTTTAGACCCACGTACAGAGCTTTTATTGTTTTATGCAGCTAGAGTTGAGCTTATTACACATATAATTAAACCCGCGTTAGCTCGAGGCGAATACGTTATTTCAGATAGATTTGAGCTTTCAAGTTTTGCGTATCAAGGTGGGGGTAGAAAAATATCCGCTGATATATTAAATTCCTTGTCTGATTTTTGTGTAGGAGATGTGCGGCCTGATTTGATTATTTTTTTAGATATCTCACCTGAAGTTGGATTGGAAAGAGCGAGACTTCGGGGTAATTTGGACAGAATCGAGCAAGAATCGCAAGAGTTTTTTACAAATGTATATAATGCTTATCATCATTATTTAAAAAGATATAATAATGTTGTAAAAATTGATGCAAGCCTACCGCTCTCGGTTGTGCAAAGGATAATTAAGGAAAAATTGCATGATACATTCATTGCAACAGCGTAATTTATTACCAGAGCAAACAGAGTTGATTTCTAGAGTTTATCAAACATTAAAAAATGATGAATTTCTGCAGTCATATCTGATAGTTGGAGCGCGTCATTTAATAACCGCAGCTTTTATCCAAGCATTGGTTAAAGGAATGTTATGCGCGAGTGAGTGCGGTATTTGTAAAAATTGCAAATTAATTGAATCCATGCAGCACCCAGATGTTATTTATATAACAAATAACGATAGTAATATTATAAAAATTGATAGTGTTCGAGATTTACATTTAAATGTGTATCAATCTTTATCAATTGCCAAACATAAAATTGTCGCGATTTATCCTGCTGATAAATTAAATATTCAAGCAGCAAGCGCTTTGCTGAAAATCTTAGAAGAGCCACCAAAGAATATTATTTTTATTTTGATAGCTGAAAATCTTATGACATTACCTGTGACTATAATTAGTCGCTGCCATAAATATTTTATGCAAGATTATAGTTTAAATGATAACTATTTTGAAATTGCTAGGTATTACCCAGAAAATGATGAAAGATTTATTTTGTTAGCAAATATCGATAAATTTTTAAATAAAATATTAGATTTAACTAATAATAAGTTGAATGTTTGTGAAATTGCGACTGATTTGCAAGAGTTTAAGTTGGAAAATGTTTTATGGTTTTTATATTTATTTACCGCAGAAACATTAAAACTAATTACAACCAAACAAAATACATCAAATGTATCTTTACTTAATGATTTTGCAAAAACGCAAAATTTGTTTTCTTTATATAAGCAATTAGATAAAATACAAAGTTCTCTTAGAGCTAATTTAGCTAACATCACACTCAATAACACACTGTGTATTTCTAATTTATTACTGGGGTATAAATCATGCTAGTTGATTCGCATTGTCATTTAAATATGTTAGATTTAGCAGATTTTGATGGAAATCTGGATAATGTGATATTACAAGCAAAATCAGCAGATGTTATGCAAATGTTATGCGTCTGTGTTGAGTTGAAAGATTTTGAAACATTACAAAAACTTTCTCAAAGCTATTCTAATGTTTATATATCGGTAGGGGTGCACCCTAATGATTTGATTAATGAAATACCTACAGTTGAGCAATTAGTTACATTGGGTCAAGATAAAAAATGTATAGCGTTAGGTGAGACAGGACTTGACTATTATCGAGATGCTTCTGATACGAATAAAGCTAATCAGCAATTAGGATTTCGACGACATATTATAGCTGCGCAGCAATTAAAAAAATCTTTAATTATACATACTAGAAATGCCGCAGATGATACTATTAAGATTATGCGCGAAGAAAATGCAAATATAGTTGGTGGGGTTATGCATTGTTTTTCTGAGAGCTGGGAAGTTGCAAAACAGGCATTAGATCTTGGTTTTTATATATCTTTTTCTGGAATAGTAACATTTAAAAATGCTACTAATATCCATGAGGTCGCTAAAAAGGTACCTTTAGATAGAATATTAATCGAAACTGACGCTCCTTATCTTGCTCCTGTACCTTTTCGTGGTAAGCAAAATCATCCGGCATTGGTAAAATATGTGGCTAATGCTATTGCAGAGTTACGTGGTATGCAATATGAAGATATTGCGAGGGTTACAACTACAAATTTTCATGAGTGTTTTGGACTTAATTAGGGCAAGAATTTTTGCGGTTTGATCTTAATTTGATCGATATTGAAAAATGCGATTAAAAAAAGCATTGAGCGTTTGAATTTATCAGTGTTTTATGATATTGGTTTTGTTTCTACAATTTATTTGTTAATGGAGAGCTGAAATATGAGTATAAAAAAAGAAAAATCTCCTATGTTTAATGCGTATGTTATTTTCTTATTAGCGGCATCATTTTATATGTATGAGTTTATCTTGCAGGTTGCGCCAAGTGTTATGGCCGAACCAATGATGAAGACTTTCAATGTAACTGCAGAAGGTTTTGGAATAATATCAGCGTTTTATTTTTATGCATATGCGCCTATGCAATTGCCTGCCGGTTTATTGTTTGACAGATATGGCCCAAGAAAATTAATGACAACCGCCTTAATTTTATGCGCTTTAGGTTCATTTTTCTTTGCATCAACGACTAGTGTTGTCACTGCCTGTCTTGGAAGATTTATAATTGGTATAGCTTCAGCTTTTTCATTTATTGGAGTATTAGTTTTAGTTTCAAGATGGTTTCCAGCAAAGAGATTTGCATTATTTGCGGGGATTGCGCAGGCAATGAGTTCTGTTGGAGCTATAACAGGTGAGGCACCTCTTGCTGCTTTAACTGGATTAGTTGGATGGCGCAAGGCAAGTTTCATTTTGTCTGGAGTGGCACTTATCCTTGCAGCATTATTATGGAAATTTATTCGTGATTACCCTGATAATTCAACGCAGAAAAAACCTGTAACTCGTATAAAAGATGAAATATATCGTTTAGTCGAAGTATGTAAACATACATATACCTGGACGGTTGGTGCTTATGCATTTACAATCTGGACTCCAATAGCAGTTTTCGGTGCTTTATGGGGTGTGCCATATTTACAAGTTAAATACAATGTTAGTGTAGTTGTAGCTTCATCTATGATTAGTATGATATGGGTTGGTGTAGGTATTGGTAGTCCATTACTTGGCTGGTTTAGTGATAGAATTTGCAGTAGAAGATTTACATTGGCATTAAGTGCTATTTTAGGTTTATTTTCTAGTTTGGCTGTGTTCTATTTGCCAGATGTTTCAATGATGTCCATGTACTTTTTGTTATTATTATTTGGAATGGGTTCTAGTGGTCAATCAATTAGCTTTGCGACTATTAATGAGAATAATCCTTCACATGTAGTTGGTACTGCTTCTGGCTTTAATAATCTTTGTGTTTTAATTGGAGGGGCAATATTCCAACCTTTAGTTGGTAGATTCTTGCATCATTCTACAAATTTACATTCGGTAGATTCAGTACATGTTTATTCTGAAGCAGCGTTTAAGAGTTCTTTAATAGTTGTGCCTATTTGTTATGCGGTTAGTTTGATAATTGTTATTTTTCTTTTAAAAGAGTCACATCCTGGAAGAAGAAAATAAAAAATGTAGGTTGGGCCTCGGCCCAACGTAACTTTAGAATTCGTGAGAAATTGTTAGGAATTTAGCATGAAAAAGAAAGTTTTGTATGTTATTGGTGTAGTTCTTATTATTTTAACTACGGTGTTTTTATTGTACCCAGAGCAGCCTAAAAAAGCGGAAACACCAAATCTTCCGGAGCTTTCTTTAACTAAGTTACCAGTGTCGATGCATGGTATGAAACTTAGGCGAGGTAATTTTAAGCGATTAGTTGGTTGGGAAAATGCTGATTCGCATATTAAAAATTCTCTGGAAGCTTTACTTAAGTCATGTAAAGTTTTTTTAAATCATAAGCCTGATGATTTTGTTGGTAGTGATTATATTTTGTTGCATGCACGTGATTGGATTAATGCATGTCATGCTGCACAGAAGGTAGATCTTGGGTCTGTAAGTGCAATAAAAGATTTTTTTGAATACTGGTTTTTTCCGGTTGAGTTTTATCATAAACGTGAAGTTAAAGGGTTTTTTACTGGATATTATATCCCAATCGTTGCAGGTAGTTTGGAGAAAACTGATAAATTTAAAGTACCATTATATACAGTTCCTAATAATTTAATAACAGCGAATCCTCATGCTTTTATTAACAGTATGCCATCCAAAAAAATAGTTGGTCGTATTGTTGATAAGAAGTTAATACCATATTACACCAGAGAAGAAATAGATGACGGAGCGTTAGATGGTCATGCAGAAGTTTTAGCATATGTTGAAACAGAAATAGATAGATTAAAGATTGAAACTGAGGGATCTGCTGTTATTGATTTAGGTAATAATTCGCGATTAGTAATTGGTTTTGCAGGAACGAATGGTGCGAGCTATAGAGCTGTAGCGAGCATTTTAGTAGATTCTAAAATATTTAGAAAACATGAAGCTACAATGAAAAATATGAAAGAATATTTCATAAAGTATCCACAAAAATTAAAAGCAATTATTAACCAGAATAAGTCTTTCGTTTTTTTTAGAAAACTACCTGCAGATACTGTGGTTGGTAGCCAAGGAGTACCTTTAACTGGAGAAATTTCTCTTGCTGTTGATAGAAATTGGATTCCTTTAGGTTTACCTCTTTGGGTTACGACTTCTATATATGATAAAGAGCATCATGAACAACGTCCATATGATAGATTAATGATAGCACAAGATGTTGGTGGTTCTATTACTGGAATTGTGAGAGGTGATATTTATTTTGGAGAAGGGGTAGAAGCAGAGGAAAAAGCTCTAAGCATGCAAAGTAAAGGTCATTATTGGTTATTATTACCAAGATTAGATAGACCTGGATAGAACGTTAGACAATCAAGGTTATGAACGTTTTCTAGGTATTGAATTTTGTTCACTATCAGAAATTTTCGTCAATGTCTCAGGCTCTCTAGGTTTGTTATCATTAAAAAATGTTGTTGCGTTTTTATCTGATAATTTGCTTGATTTTTTCTCAATGTTATTGGGGTTTTTGTTTTGATATTTTTCCAGGCAACGACTTCGGTATTCACGCAAAATCTGGATGTGAAAATTATTTGCTGTTGAATTTTTACTATTAAATAATTCACTAATTTTATCTATATCTACTTCTACTTGCTCTAACTCTAACAGCGCATCATCTATTGATGATGGCGATATACTTCCATCGCACTTATTTATCATAACAAACTTATAAAGCATATGTTTTAATAGGGTTTTATTTATTAATGGATTTTTTAGTATGGAACTGTA